>DATAAG010000041.1:0-11584 GCA_036260235.1 Longimicrobium sp. | reverse complement strand
AGGACGACGGGGGGGAGGGATGGATGGAGGCCGCGGGCTTTGGCGGGGACCTGGGATGGGTGCTCTTCGTGGACGTCGGCGCGGGGTGGACCAGCCTGGCCAACCACCACGACGAGGACACGGCCGTGGACGTGGGCGCCGGCATCCTCCTCGGCGAGCTGGGCGTGTACGTGGCCACCCCCGTGGCGGACCGCTACGACCGGGGCGGGCTGAACTTCTTCGTCCGCCTGGCGCCCCGCTTTTGATACGCGCCGCGCGCCCCGCGCTCGCCCTGCTGTGGGTGCTGGCGATGCTGGTGGGGGCGCCGGCGCAGGCCCAGCCGCACAGGCCGCTCACCGTCACGGTGGGCGGCCCGTCCGTTCAGTGGCGCCCGCAGCTGCGGCTGAACGGGGTGACGCGCGACCGCGCCCTGCGCGACGCCCTGCAGAACGGGCTGCCGCTGCGCTTTCACTGCCGCGTGGAGCTGTGGCTCAAGGCGGAGCCGTTCGACCAGCTGGTGGGCGCGCAGGAGATGTCGCGGGCCCTGCTGCGCGCGCCCCTGGGGGAAGGGTACACGCTGGAGGACGGGCGGGTGCAGCGGCGCTACAGCAGCCTGCAGGCCGCGGAGGCGGCGCTGCAGGCGGCGCTGGCGCCCACGCTGTACCCGCGCACCGGCGGCCGCCACTACTACCTGGTGCGGCTGAACGTGGAGACGCTGTCGCTCTCGGAGCTGGACGAGCTGCGCCGCTGGCTGCGCGGCGAGCGGCCGGCGGAGGCGGGGCGGCAGCCGCGGGGGGCGGAGCGCGGCGTAAGGCGCATCATCGGGCGGCTGCTGGGGCTTCCGTCCCGGCGCTACGAGGCCCGCACCCCCATCTTCCGCATCGGCTGACGGATCTGCGTCGATTGCGAACCGCGGGCCCGGGCGTGTCCCCGCTGCGCGGGGCCGGGGTCTCGCCCCTGCGGGCGCATCCCTCACGCAACGGCTCCCGCACCAGCATGCCGGAGCGCGCGCGAATTCTCCCCCTCTCCCGCTCCGCGGGAGAGGGGGCCGGGGGGTGAGGGCCGCCCGCGGACGCAGTGCGAAGCCCGTCGAATCGCGCCGGGCCGTCGGATTTGCCTTCCTCGCGCCGCCGCACCTCCCTTTCCCGCCGGGTTGCGCGGACGCCGCTCCGCACCCCATTCTGCGGGGCGCCCCGACAGACCGACACGGCCGCATCCACCTCGCCGATGCCCATGACCCGCTCCCCCGTCCCCCGCCGCGCGCTGCTCGCCATGGCCTTCCTGTCCGCCGTCCTCACGCCCCCGGTGCAGGCGCAGTCGCCGCAGGTGCGGCAGTGGCGGCGCGCGCACGAGCACGCCATCCTGCGCGAGTACGTGGACTTCCTCGCCATTCCCAACGTGGCGCGCGACCGCGAGAACATCCGCCGCAACGCCGACCACCTGGTGGAGATGATGCGGCGGCGCGGGCTGAACCCGCGGCTGCTGGAAGGCGAGGGCGCGCCCCCGGCCGTCTACGGCGAGTGGAACGTCCCCGGCGCCACGCGCACCCTCGTCCTCTACGCCCACTACGACGGCCAGCCGGCGGACTCCGCCGCCTGGCACGGCAGCCACCCCTGGCGCCCCGTGTTCCGCACCGCGCGGCTGGACCAGGGCGGCCAGATCGTCCCCATGCCGGCGGATGGCGCGCCGGTCAACCCGGAGTGGCGCCTGTACGCCCGCTCCGCCTCCGACGACAAGGCGGGGGTGATGGCCATCCTCTCCGCCGTGGACGCGCTGCGGGCGAGCGGCATCCGCCCCACCTCCAACCTCAAGTTCTTCTTCGAGGGCGAGGAAGAGGCCGGCTCGCCGCACCTGGACGCCATCCTGCGCACCCACGCGGAGCTCCTGCGTGGGGCGGAGGCGTGGATCATCGCGGACGGGCCGGTGCACCAGTCGGGACGCAAGCAGGTGGTGTACGGCGTCCGCGGCGACATGAACGTGGACCTGACGGTCTACGGGCCGGCGCGGCCGCTGCACTCCGGCCACTACGGCAACTGGGCGCCCAACCCCGCCATGATGCTGGCGGAGCTGCTGGCCTCCATGAAGGACCCCGACGGCCGCGTGACCATCGCCGGGTGGTACGACGACGTGGAGCCGCTGGGCGCCGCCGAGCGCGAGGCCCTCGCCGCGCTGCCGCTGAACGACCGCGAGCTGATGGTGGAGCTGGCGCTCGGGCACACGGAGGGGGGCGGGCAGCCGCTGGCGGAGCTGATCGCGCTGCCGTCGCTGAACGTGAACGGCTTCGAGAGCGGCGGCATCGCGGCGGGGGCGCGCAACGTGATCCCCACCGAGGCGTCGGCCGTGCTGGACCTGCGCCTGGTGCGCGGCAACGACCACCGCCGGCAGGCGCAGCGGCTCATCGAGCACATCCGGGCGCAGGGCTACCACGTGGTGGACCGTGACCCCACGCTGGACGAGCGCCGCGCGCATCCCCGCGTGGCCAGGGTGCGGGTGCGCCCCGGCGGCTACAACGCGGAGCGCACGCCCATGGACCTCCCCGTGTCGCGCGCCGTGCTGCGGGCGGTGCAGTCCACGAGCGCCGACCCCGTCTACGCGGTGCCCACGCTGGGCGGCAGCCTGCCCCTTTCCATCATCAGCGAGGCGCTGGGCACGCGCACCATCACCGTCCCCGTGGTGAACCACGACAACAACCAGCACGCCGAAGACGAGAACCTGCGCCTGCAGAACCTGTGGGACGGCATCGAGACCATGGCCGCCGTGATGACGATGGAGCGCTGAAGCAGGAGCACGAGCCGAAGCCTCTGGCTTCCGTGCCGTGCGAGGACGAGAAGGTTTCCCGCAGAGGGCGCAGGGCGAAAAAAGAGAGGACGCAGGAGAACGGATTGAGTTCTTCTGCGTCCTCGATCTTTCCTCTGCGTGCGCGTGATCAATGATACCAGATCCGGAAAACACCTGTCATTCTGAGTCCTCGGCGGCTGCGCTTACCCGGTAGAACCAAAGGCGTCTCGCACCACTCTTCTCGTCATCCATCAACCTCCCCCAGGGTTTTTGGGGGAGGTGGGCGAGTCATGCGAGCCCGGAGGGGGCGCGGCGGCTCGCACCGGACTTTCCATTCTGAGGGAGCGCCCCCGCCGAACCTGCGGATGACCCACGAAGCGTATGGCCGCGACCGAAGAATCTCCCGCCCTCGCGCCGAACCCCGCCCCCGGACGTGGTCCGGGGAACTCACCGTGACCGTGAGATCCTGCCGCCCAGCGTACAGATTCTTCGGGCGGCGCGCATGCTCGCGGGCAATGCGCAGGATCTGCTCGGCGCCGCCCTTCAGAATGACAGTTCAGCCGGATTCGGCATGAGACCGTCTTTTCAGGATTCGGATCAGACTCCGCCCGGCGTCGAGTCACGGCGTCGGAGGCGGCGGCTGCGGCGGCGGGATGGGCGCGATGGAGCCGCGGATGTGCGCCTCGAACGAGAGGCCGGCCATCAGCAGGCGGACCGGCTCGCGGCGCGGCCCGCCGTGGGAGGCCGGGATGTCCATCCACCCCAGCGCACCCGAGACGTAGAGGTGGACGGCCCCGCCCCCGTGCGTAGCGCGGTAGGCCAGGGTGGGCGCCCAGTAGCGCGGCGCCACCTCCGCCTCCTCGTCGATGTCCCACTCCTTGGAGCGGGGCGCCAGGACGGCGAACCCCTGCGTGGTGTAGAAGCCGGAGCCTTCGGCGTCCACGCGCCCCGCCTGCACGTACGGCATCAGGTGCATGGGCGAGAGCAGCACGCCGGCGCCCGCGGCCCAGCTGGACGAGGTGGGCAGCTGCACGTACGCATCCAGCTCGGAGGAGACGAGTCCGATCGCGATCGTCCCCCGATGCTGTACGCCGGGCTCCCTTCCTCCGCCGGCCACCCGTACCGCGCCCCCGTCCCGATCTGCGGCAGCATGTCGACCGAACAGGCCGTGTCGCACCGGTTGCGCGCCACGCCGAACGTGCCGGTGAAGTGCACCCCCGGCTCCACCCGCGGCCCGTGCGTCACGATCGGCGCGCAGGCGGCGGGCGCGAGAAGCAGGAGGATGGCGAGCGGCCGGATCATCGGTTGGCAGGGCGGGGCGGAAGGAGGGGATGGCAGAAGCGGCGCCGGAACGTCCAGCGCCGCCATCAATGTCTCACCCTTTCGGTGCGAGACGAAGCCAGGGAGAGCGAAATCAGTTACTCACGCACTCACGCACTCACGCACTCACTTCTCACCCCTCCAGCATCGGGATCCGCACCCCCTCGCGCCGCGCCGTCTCCACCGCGTCGTCGTATCCCGCGTCGGCGTGGCGGATGACGCCCATCCCGGGGTCGTTGGTCAGCACCCGCTCCAGCCGCTCGCGCATCTCCGGCGTTCCGTCGGCCACGATCACCTGCCCCGCGTGCAGCGAGTTGCCGATCCCCACGCCGCCGCCGTGGTGAAAGCTGACCCACGAGGCGCCGCTGGCCACGTTCACCAGCGCGTTCAGGATCGGCCAGTCGGCGATGGCGTCGCTGCCGTCCTTCATCGCCTCCGTCTCGCGGAACGGGGACGCGACGGACCCGGTGTCCAGGTGGTCGCGGCCGATGACGATCGGCGCCTTCAGCTCCCCGCGGGCCACCAGGTCGTTCAGCGCCACGCCGAACCTGGCGCGCGCCCCCTGCCCCAGCCAGCAGATGCGCGCCGGCAGCCCCTGGAACGCCACCTTCTCCCGCGCCTGCGTGATCCACCGCCGCAGGTGCTCGTCCTCCGGGAACAGCTCCAGCACCAGGTCGTCGGTGCGGTGGATGTCCGCCGGGTCGCCGCTGAGCGCCACCCAGCGGAAGGGCCCCTTCCCCTCGCAGAACAGCGGCCGCACGTAGGCGGGGACGAAGCCGGGAAAGGCGAACGCGTCCGCGTACCCGGCGTCCAGCGCCTGCCCGCGGAGGTTGTTGCCGTAATCGAAGGTCACCGCACCGCGGCGCATCATCTCCACCATCGCCTCGCAGTGGACGCGCATGCTCTCCTTCGACCGCCGCTGGTACTCCGCGGGGTCGCTGCGCCGCAGCGCGTCCGCCTCTTCGGTCGAGATTCCCGCGGGGACGTAGCCGTTCAGCGCGTCGTGCGCGCTGGTCTGGTCCGTCAGCACGTCGGGGGTAATGCCGCGCCGCACCAGCTCCGGCAGCACCTCCGCGCAGTTGCCGACCAGCCCCACGGAGAGCGGCTCCCCCCGGTTGCGCGCCTCCATGATCCAGCCCAGCGCCTCGTCCAGGCCGTGCGTCATCCGGTCGCAGTAGCGCGTCTGGATGCGCCGCTCGATGCGCCAGGGCTCCACCTCCACGCACAGCACCGCGCCCTCGTTCATCGTCACCGCCAGGGGCTGCGCGCCGCCCATCCCGCCCATCCCGCCGGTGAGCGTCCACGTCCCCCGCAGCGACCCGCCGAAGTGCTGCCGCGCCACCGCGCCGAAGGTCTCGTACGTCCCCTGCAGGATCCCCTGCGTGCCGATGTAGATCCACGAGCCGGCCGTCATCTGGCCGTACATGGTGAGCCCCTGGCGCTCCAGCTCGCGGAACGTCTCCCAGTCGGCCCAGCGCGGGACGAGGTTGCTGTTGGCGATCAGCACGCGCGGCGCGTGGCGGTGCGTGCGGAACACGCCCACCGGCTTGCCGCTCTGCACGAGCATGGTCTCGTCGTCCGCCAGGGTGCGAAGGGTGCGCACCATGGCGTCGAACGCCTCCCACGAGCGCGCTGCGCGCCCCGTGCCGCCGTAGACGACCAGGTCGTCCGGCCGCTCGGCCACGTCGGGGTCCAGGTTGTTCATCAGCATCCGCAGCGCGGCCTCCTGCTGCCAGCCGCGGCAGGAGATCCCGGTCCCGCGCGGCGCGCGCACGGTGCGTGGTTCGGCGAGTGTGGCGGTCGTCATGAGCAGGGGTCGGATTGGATAGCTCAGGTTCAGACGTATCCGAGGATAAAGTCCGAAAGCATCAGGGTTAACACGGGTCCACCGGGTACAGGCCGCCACGCGAGCGATTCATCAGCCACAAGAGCCGGACGATCTGGATCTTCAGCGAGACGGTACACTTCCACCCGCTTCGCCTGTGGATCGATGATCCAGTACTCCGGCACTCCGAACGCGGCGTATCGCTCGCGCTTGAGTCCTCGATCGCGAAGGGCGGTCGAGGGGGATACGACCTCAACCACAAGATCCGGGGGGACTTCGATTCCGCGGTCCGTGATTTCCACACCGTGCTCCCGGCGGACGAACACCACGTCCGGCTGCACGTAATCGCCTTTTCCAAGAAGTACATCCACCGGCGCCGGCGTGACCCAGCCAAGCTTGTGCTGTGCGACGAAGCGCTCCAGCAATGCCGCCAGGCTGAAGGCGATGCGCGTGTGAACAGGGTCTGGCGACGGTGTCACGTACAGCTCTCCGGCGATGATCTCGTAGCGATTGGAATCGTCGGGGAGACGGGCGAACTCCGCATAGGTCCATTCGCGGGCTGCCGGTTGCGTGGCCATCGGGTCTCCCTTCGTTGCGAAGTGCCGGGCTGTGGGCGGGCCCTCTCTGCTCAAAGACCGACCTGGTCAGCCAACGTACCTGCTACTCCAGATTCGTCAGCAACTCACGAATGTTCAGTTCGAGTACCGGCCCGCCTTCCACGGGCTGCCACCGGAGGCGATCCGTCACGTACGTCGGCCGGTTCGCATCCTCCTGCAGCCGGTAGACCTCCACGCGCCGCCGGTCGGGGTCGATGATCCAGTACTCGGGCACGCCGAAATGGGCGTACCGCTCGCGCTTGATCCCGCGATCCTGGCTGGCCGTGCTGCGCGACAGGATCTCGATGATCAGATCCGGTGGGCCCTCGATGGCTCGACGGG
This sequence comes from Longimicrobium sp., assembly GCA_036260235.1. Lineage (GTDB taxonomy): Bacteria > Gemmatimonadota > Gemmatimonadetes > Longimicrobiales > Longimicrobiaceae > Longimicrobium. Next base: position 4,744 of record DATAAG010000041.1, on the reverse strand, counting down.
TCCTGTATTGCGTGTGGTCGCTCCGCAGGAAGACGATATCCGGCTCCAGGTAGTCGCCTTCCCCGAACAACACGGCGAGCGGAGAGTAAAGCACCTCCCCCAGTTGGTGCTCCTTCATCCCAAAGCCGGCCATTTCCAGGTAGAAGCGGCCGCTGACTACTTGATGAGGCGTCTCCGGCGGTGGCGTCACGTACAGTTCTCCGGCGATGACTTCGTAGCGGTTGCCATCATCGGGGAGACGGGCGAACTCCTCGTACGTCCATTCGCGGACGGCGGGCTGCGGGGTCATCGTCTCTCCCTCCGTGAAGAAATGCCGGGCTGTGGGCGGGCCCCGCCCTAAAGATCGATCAGAACGCCCTCGCGCACCAGCGCCACCGCCGCCTCGATGTCCGGCGCCAGCGCGCGGTCCGCGTCCAGGTGGCCGATGCGCTCGCGAAAGAGCTGGTACGCGCGCTCCACCCCGCGCCCCGGGCGCAGCGGCTTGCGGAACTCCAGCGCCTGCGCGGCGCACAGCAGCTCGATCGCCAGCACCCCCTCGGTGTTGCGCAGCACGCGGCGGGCCTTGATGGCCCCGTGCGCGCCCATGGAGACGTGGTCCTCCTTGTTCGCGCCGGTGGGAATGCTGTCCACGCTGGCCGGGTGGCAGAGCACCTTGTTCTCGCTCACCAGCGCCGCCGCGGTGATCTGCGCGATCATGAACCCCGAGCACACCCCCGGGTCGCGCGTCAGGAAGGGCGGCAGGTCGCCCGAGAGGTCCGGGTTCACCAGCCGCTCGATGCGCCGCTCGCTGATGGAGGCCAGGTTCGCCAGCGCGATGGCCAGCAGGTCCAGCACCTGCGCCACCGGCTGCCCGTGGAAGTTGCCGCCGCTGATCACCAGCCCGCGCTCGCCCTCGTCCGGAAAGATGAGCGGGTTGTCGGTGGCGCTGTTCGCCTCGCAGGTCAGCACCTCGCGCACCCAGCGCAGCGCGTTGCGCGCGGCGCCGTGCACCTGCGGCATGCAGCGGATGGAGTACGCGTCCTGCACCCGCGGGTCGCCGTAGCGGTGCGACTCGCGGATCTCGCTGTCGGCCAGCAGGGCGCGCAGCCGCGCGGCGCTGGCGGCCTGGCCAGGATGGGGACGGGCGCGCATGATGGCCTCGTGAAAGGCGTCCGGCGTTCCCTTCAGCCCCTCCAGCGACATCGCGCCCGCCACCTCCGCCGCCTCCACCGCCCGCTCCGCGCCCCGCAGCACCAGCGCGCCGATCCCGGCCATGAACTGGGTGCCGTTGTTCAGCGCCAGCCCCTCCTTCGCCTGCAGCCGCACCGGCTCCAGCCCGGCGCGCCGCAGCGCCTCCGCGCCGGGGAGCACCTTGCCGCCCACCTCCGCCTCTCCCTCGCCCACCAGCACCAGCGCCAGGTGTGAGAGCGGCGCCAGGTCGCCGGAGGCGCCCACGGAGCCCTGCTCGGGAATGACGGGATGGACGCCGCGGTTGAGCATGTCCAGCAGCCGCTGCACGACGACGGGACGGATGCCGGAGAAGCCCTTGGCCAGCACGTTGGCGCGCAGCAGCATCATCGCCCGCGTCTCCGCGCGGCTCAGCGGCGGGCCGAAGCCGCAGGCGTGGCTGCGGATCAGGTTGATCTGCAGCTCCTCCAGCCGATCGGCGGGGATCGGCGTCTCCGCCAGCCGCCCGAAGCCGGTGGTCACGCCGTAGACAGTGGCGCCCTCCGCCAGCGCGCGCTCCACCACCTCGCGCGAGCGCTGCATCCGCGCCTCCGCCCCTTCCGCGAACGCCACCTGCGTTTCCGGTTCGGTGGCGACGCGCTCCACGTCCTCCAGCGAAAGGGTGTCTCCGTCGATTTCGATCCGCTGGGGCATGGGTATTTCTTGGTGTCCGGGGGAAATGCGCGGAAGATAGAAGTTCCCGGAGGGAGTGCGAAAGTGCGTGAGTGCGTGAGTGCGTGAGTGCGTGAGCGGATCAGGGTGCGTACGAGCCGGCACGCAGTTCGTCCAGCACCGCGGGGCGGGAGGGCGTCCATCCCAGCGAGCGCGCCCGCTCCGCCGAGACCTGCTGGTCCAGCGCCAGCGCGTCCGCGTACACGCCGAGCACCGCGCGCGCGTCCTCCAGCGGCCACGCCTCCGCGCGCGCGCCGTTCGCCTCCGCGGCGGCCTCCGCTACCTCGCGCACGGGGAGCGAGGGCCCGGAGACCGCGTTCAGCACCGTGCCGGCGGGGGCATCCAGCGCCAGCACGTACAGGTCCGCGAGATCCTCCACGTGCACGAAGGCCCAGCGCTGCCGCCCGTCGCCCGCGTAGCGGACGATGCCTTTCCGGCGCGCGGAAGAGACGAACGTCCCCGGCGTCCCGCCGCCGCGCCCGTACACCACGCCCGGCCGCAGCACCACCGGGCGGAGGCCGCGCTTCGCCGCGTCGATCACCCCGCGCTCCACCTCCGCCCGCCACGCGACGATGGCCGCGGGGCGCAGGGGCGCGTCCTCGTCCGCGACGCGGTCGCCGGTGTCGCCGAGGACCCAGAGGCCGCTGGTGTAGAGGAACGGCTTGCCGCTCCCCTCCATCGCGTGCAGCATCGCCCCTACGGCGGCGGTGTCCACCGCGTCCTGCCCGGCCCTCCCCGTCGCGCCCGCGTGGATCACGGCGTCCGCCTCCCGCGCGCCGCGGGCAAGGACGTCCAGGTCCTCCAGCGATCCGAGCAGCGCCTCCGCCCCTCTCGCCGCGAGCTTCGCCGCCGCATCCTTCGAGCGGGCCAGGCCCACCACGCCGTGCCCTGCGGCGCGCAGCGCCTCGACCACCGCCGTCCCCACGTACCCCGTCGCGCCCGTCACGAAGACCCTCATCCGCCGCTCCTCTGATCATGCCGTTCAGAAAGGGACGACAGCGATACACGTTCCGATCGCGCGGCGCAACCCATTGTGGATTGAAACGAGAACTTCCCTCAATCGAATACAGACCCAGGAAAGAAAAAGTCTCACGCAGAGTCAGCAGAGTTAGCAGAGTTCGACCTGTGCAAGGGACCAACTCTCTGCTCACTCTGCTGACTCTGCGTGAGGCATTCGTTTTCAGGATTCGGTATCACACGAAGTCGACGGAGTCGATCGAGAAAAGCTCGACTCCGTTGACTCCGTGTGAGGCCCAGTGTCCGTGAAAAACGGAGGCCGCCGAAGCGGCCTCCGCTCTTCCGATCGTCCGCTGATCCGCGTCAGTTGGCCCGGCGTTCCAGTTGCGGCTCGTTGGGGACCGTCTGGTACGCCCAGTCGAAGATCATCAGGTCTTTCCCGTTCTGGTCCGTGCCCAGCATGGTGACGCGCAGCACCGCGTAGTGCGGCTGGCCGTCGCTGCCGGTGACGCGGAAGACGTAGCTGTACTCCGCGTCCACCGGGATGGGGGCGGTGGTGTAGCCCGCCGAGGGCGCCACCCGGGCCGCCGTGCACGAGGCGTCGGCGCCGGGGCCGCAGACCAGCGCGGTGGTGCGTCCCCACTCCGTCACCTGCGTCCCGTTCATCGGGACGATGCGGTAGCCCGACGCGTCCGACTCCAGCCGCCACTGCGCGCTGGCCGAGTTGCCGGGAAGGATGGGGTTGGTCGCCTCGTCCGACTGGAAGCGGAAGCCGCTCGCCAGGGCGCTGTCGGCAAAGGCGTACACCAGCTCGCCGGTGAAGTCGGGACGCGGCACGCCGACGACTTCGGCGCTCAGGTTGCTCACGTGGCCCATGGTGTCCACCGTCGCCACGCGGTACCCGAAGCGCGAGCCGTTCTCCGCGCGCTGGTCCAGGAACCCGGTGCCGTCCGTCTCGCCCACCCGGTACAGGGTGGTCTGGTTGTCCAGCCGCGTCAGGTAGATCAGGTAGCGCGAGACGTTCTCGCCGTTGGCGCCGTTGGGCTGCCACTGCAGGAACACCGCGTTGTCCAGGTTGGCCGACGCCAGGCCGGTGGGCGTGGCGGGGCGCTGGTTGGCGGGAATGCGCACCACGTCGCGGAAGTCCGACGAGGTCTCCTGGTCGCTGCTCTCGTCATAGGCCGCCACGTAGTACTCGTACTCCTGCCCGTACGCCACGTTGCGGTCCGTGTACACGCACCCCGCAGTGGTGCACGAGGTGACGGTGGCGATCAGCGTGAAGCTGGCGGCCGAGACGCGCTTGGCGTACACGCGGAACACCTCGTCGTCCCACTGGGCGGGGGGGAACCAGGTGACCTGCACGCTGGGGTACCCCACCGGCTGGCCGTTGTCGAAGTCCTCCAGCACCCACGCGTAGGTGGCGAAGAGGTCGGTGGGCTGCCCCGGGGGATCGCCCGGATCGACGATCACGACGTCGGGATCGTTGTCGCACGCCGCGAGCAGCACCAGGCCGGCCGCGGCGGTAAGGAACCGGATCTTGTTTCTCATCGGAGGGGTCTTTCACACGGGATGGTGCGGATGCACGAGCGACTCCGGCCCACCGCAGGGCAATGCCCGTTCCGGCCGCCGCCGCATCCGCCCCAAAATCCAAGTCGTTTGATTGCAATCACTTGATCCTGACCGGCCGATGGCGCTCCATCCGCCGGTGTGTCGCCGGAGCGGCGAACCGCGTCACCGGAAGGGGACACCGGGTGATGGAGTGATGGAGTGATGGAGTGAACGGGTGAACGGGAATCGGTTGGACGAGCGGAAGCCCCGCCATCCTGCGCGGGGCTTCCATATCCGGCCGATCCCGAGCGACAGCAACCAGCCCATCACTCCATCACTCCATCACTCCATCACTCCATCA
>DATAAG010000040.1:0-5875 GCA_036260235.1 Longimicrobium sp. | reverse complement strand
CCGGTGCGAGCCGCCGCGCCCCCTCCGGGCTCGCATGACTCGCCCACCTCCCCCAAAAACCCCTGGGGGAGGTTGATGGGGACGAGAGATTCGTGCGAGACGTCTTTCGTCCTACAGGATCGGCGCAGCCGTTAAGGACTCGGAATGACAGGTCGCGTGTATTCGCGGAACTGGCTCGCACCTCACCCGTTCACTCCATCACTCCATCACTCCATCACCCCGACTGCACCTCGTACCCCGCCGCCCGCAGCCGCTCCACGATCTGCCCCACGTGATCCCGGCCGCGCGTCTCCAGCGTCAGGTCGATCTCCGCCTCGGTGACCCACAGGTCCGCCATGCCGCGGTTGTGGTCCAGCTTCTGGATGTTGGCACCCGTCTCCGCCAGCAGCGCGGTGAGCGAGGCCAGCGTGCCCGGGTGGTCCTTGACCCGCACCCGCAGCTGCGCCCGCCGCCCGTCCTGCACCAGCCCCCGCTCGATGATGCGCGACATCAGCGTCACGTCGATGTTGCCGCCGCTCAGCACCATCACCACGTTCCTCCCCGCCACCCCGTCCACGCGGCCGTTCACCACGGCGGCCACCGTGGTGGCGCACGCCGCCTCCGCCACCGTCTTCTCCCGCTCCAGCAGCAGCAGCACCCCGGCGGCGATCTCCTCCTCGCTCACCGTCACCAGCTCGTCCACGTAGCGCTCGATGTGGCGAAAGGTCTCGTCGCCGATCCGCCGCACCGCGATCCCCTCCGCGATCGTCTCCGCGGGGTCGATGACGACGGGCGCCCCCGCCTCCCGCGCCCGCAGCGCCGCCGGCAGCGCCGCCGACTCCACCCCCACGATGCGCACCTGGGGCCGGATCTCCTTGATGGCCGTGGCGATGCCGGAGATGATCCCCCCGCCGCCCACGCCCACCACCACCACGTCCAGCCCCGCCACCTGCTCCAGCAGCTCCAGCCCGATGGTCCCCTGCCCCGCGATCACGGCGGGGTCGTCGAAGGGGTGGATGAGCGTCTGCCCCTCCGCCTGGCGGATGCGCAGCGCCTCCGCCATCGCCTCGTCGTAGACGGAGCCGTGCAGCACCACCCGGGCCCCGTAGCGCTCCGTGGCCGACACCTTCACCAGCGGCGTGCGCTCCGGCATCACGATGGTGGCGGGAATCTTCAGCCGCGACGCGTGGTACGCCACCCCCTGCGCGTGGTTGCCCGCGCTGGCGGCGATCACCCCCCGCGCCCGCTCCTCCTCCGACAGCAGGAGCATGCGGTTCAGCGCCCCCCGCTCCTTGAAGCTGCCGGTGCGCTGCAGGTTCTCGAACTTGAACCACGCGTGCCCGCCGAACATCTCTCCGAACGTCTCCGACGGGGTGCAGGGGGTGAGCACCACCTGCCCGGCGATGCGGGCCCGGGCCTCGCGGATCTCGTGGAGGGTGACCATGCGGTCGGTGGCCGAATGCGGTCGGAGTGGACAGAATGGTTGCCGAAGTGCACGCAATGTGATAACCTCCCGTCGCGGCGGGGGCAAGCGAACCCGCCGGACCGCTCCCCAGGGGCCGAAGCGAGAGAAAGCTGCCGCCGTGACGCCGGAGGACTCCACGCTCGCCGCGCTGGCGAAGGTACTCGCCGCGCAGGCCGTCCGGGAGCCGCCGGACCCGTCGCTCCCGGCCGCGGCGGTGGCCGTGCTGCTGCGCCCCGGCGACCAGGGGCTGGAGCTGCTCCTCATCCACCGCGCCGAGCGCGCGGGCGACCCCTGGTCCGGCCACATGGCCCTTCCCGGCGGGCGCGCGCAGGCGGAAGACGCCGGCCCCGCCGGCACCGCCGCGCGGGAGACGCGCGAGGAGGTGGGGATCGACGTGGCGGCGGGAGGGCGGCTGCTGGGGGCGCTGGAGCCGGTGTGGCCGCAGTCCGCGCGGGCGCCGCGCATCGTGGTGCGGCCCTTCGTCTTCGCCGTGCCCCGGGAGGCGGAGGCGGTGCCCAACGAGGAGGTGGCCGCGGCGGTGTGGGTGCCGCTGGAGGAGCTTCGCCACCCCGGGGCGGTGACGGAGCACCTGTTCGAGGTGGAAGGGATCGAGCCGATGCGCTTTCCGGCGTTCGGCACGCGCGGATACGTGATCTGGGGCCTCACCCACCGCATCCTGACGACGTTCCTGGAGCTGTACGCCCGGGCGGCCGGCGCCACCGATTGATGCGCGCCAGGGGGAACCCGGGGGTACAGGTTACAGGGAACGGGTTACAGGTTACAGCCCGCAGGGCGTGACCCGTTGCCGGTTGTCCCCGTACCCTGTCCCGCGCAGCCGACACCCTGTAACCTGTCCGCTTGCCTTCATGCCGCACGAGGCGTTCACCCTGCAGCTGACCACGCGCCAGTCCCAGGCGCTCCGCGCCCTCGCCGCGCTGGAAGACCTTCCCCCGGAGGTCTACGCGGCGGAAGTCCTCGCGAAGCACCTGTACCACGCCTACACGCCCGAGGCAGCGCAGCGCGCCGCCCCGGCCCGACCTCCCGCGCAAGACGGATCCTGATCTTCTCCGGACACGATCAATGGACGACCACTCCTATACCTTCCTCAAGAACCTGCTCGACGCCCCCGGCCCGTCCGGGTTCGAGACGCGCGCCGCACGGGTCTGGCGCGCCGAGGCCGAGACGTTCGCCACCAACGTGGACGTGGACGTGAGCGGCAACTCGTTCGCCACCGTGGGCACGGCGGGCGGCCCCCGCATCATGCTGGCCGGCCACGTGGACGAGATCGGGCTGATGGTGACCCACGTGGACGACGACGGCCTGCTGTACGTGGACGGGATCGGCGGATGGGACCCGCAGGTGCTGGTGGGGCAGCGCATCCGCTTCCTCACCCGCAACGGCGACGTGGTGGGGGTGGTGGGGAAGAAGCCCATCCACCTGATCAAGGCCGAGGAGAAGGACAAGGCCGTCAAGATCATCGATCTGTGGGTGGACATCGGCGCCAGGGACCTCGCCGACGCCCTGGCGCGCGGGGTGCGCGTGGGCGACCCCGGCGTGGTGGACACCGCGCTCGTGGAGCTGGGGAACCGCATGATCGCCAGCCGCGCGGTGGACAACCGCATCGGCGCGTACGTGGTGCTGGAGGTGCTCCGCGAGCTGTCCCGCGGCGACGCGCCCGCCGTGGAGGTGACGGCCGTCGCCACCACGCAGGAGGAGATCGGCTACAACGGCGGCGGTGCGCGCCCCTCCGCCTTCCGGCTGGACCCGCGGCTGGCGGTGGTGGTGGACCTCACCTTCGCCACCGACGCGCCGGGGGTGGAGAAGAAGCAGCTGGGCGAGCACAAGATCGGCAGCGGGCCCGTGCTCTCCCGCGGCTCCGCCATCCACCCGCTGATGTTCGAGCGGATGGCGGAGACGGCGGAGCGCGAGAACATCCCGTTCACCATCCAGGGAAGCCCGCGCCTGACGTCCACGGACGCGGACGCCATCTACCTGCAGCGGCTGGGGATCGCGACCGCGGTGGTCTCCGTCCCCAACCGGTACATGCACAGCCCCAACGAGGTCGTTTCGCTCGACGACATCGACGCCACGGTCAAGCTGATCGCCGCCTTCTGCCGCGGCATCCGCGACGAGGACGACTTCATCCCGCGGTGACGGTGACAGGGTGACGGGGTGACGAGGGCCCGCTTCCGTGCGAGGGAGCGGGCCTTCGCGCGTCCGCATCGAAACAGAATGGCCTCACACGGAGTCAGCGGAGTCAACGGAGTTCGTCATTGCTGATCCCGAAGTCCACTTCCCTTCTCCAATCTGCGGGGTGCAGGATGTGTGAAGAGGGCAGGATCAAACTCCGTTGACTCCGCTGACTCCGTGTGAGGCCCGATCTTTTGATCCTGCCCGTGCGCTGGCGTTGCCGCGCGGCACCCGGCCCTCTACAATCCCTGCATGTACACCGTGGACGAGACCATCATGCGCGCGCCGCTGGAGGCGTGCTTTCGCGCCGGCGCGGACGTGGAGCGCTGGCCGGAGCGGCTGCCGCACTACCGCTGGGTGCGCTTCCATCGCAAGGACGGCTTCGGCACGGGGCGGGTGGAGATGGCCGCCCGCCGCAGCTTCGGCCCCCTTCCCTACCCCGTGTGGTGGGTGTCGGAGATGCGCATCGACCAGGGACGCCCGGCGGTGATCTACCGGCACGTGGACGGCATCACCACGGGGATGGACGTGGAGTGGACCTTCGAGGACCAGGGCGACGGCACCACGCGGGTGCGCATCGTGCACGACTGGAAGGAAGGCCCGCGCTGGCCGCTTCCCGGCGCCGCGCGGCGGGCCGTCGCGAACGCGGTGATCGGCCCCGTCTTCATCCACCACGTCGCCAGCCGCACGCTGGCGGGCATCCGGCGCCACGTGGAACGGAAGGGATGATGCGCACCCGGGCCCGGTTGCGGTGTACAGGGCCGGCGGGTCACCCCGGCAGCAAGGGCGCGGGAGCGGCAACCCCCTCCCGCGCTCGTCTTTTGTCCCGGCAGCACTGAGCAGTCGATGACGGAGTTCAGCCACAACGGCAGCCACAACGGCGGACCCCCGCCGCTTCGCCGCGTCGCCATCACCGGCATCGGGGCCATCACCCCCATCGGCACGGGGGTGGAGGGGCTGTGGGAGGGGCTGCGGCGGCGCGAGTCGGCGGTGCAGCGCATCGACCGCTTCGACCCCTCGCCGTTCCGCAGCCACATCGCGGCGCAGGTGAACGACTTCGAGCCCACCGACTACATGGAGCGCAACCGCGCGCGCCGCACGGAGCGGTACGCGCAGTTCTCCATCGCCACCGCCCGGCTGGCGCTCGACGACGCGAAGCTGGACCCCGCGTCGGTGGACCCGGAGCGCGCGGGGGTGCTGATGGGGAGCGCGCTGGGCGGCGTGGCGTACGGCGAGGACCAGTTCACCAGCTACGTGCACCGCGGCGTCCGCGGGGTGGATCCCATGCTGGCGCTGGCCGTCTTCAACGGCGCGGCCAGCTGCAACGTGGCCATCGAGTTCGGCTTCAGCGGCCCCAACAGCACCAACGGGATGAGCTGCGCCTCCGGCGCCATCGCCATCGGCGACGCGTGGCGGGCCATCCGCCTGGGCGAGGCGGACGTGGTGCTGGCGGGCGGGGTGGAGACGCCGCTGGCGCCGCTGTGCTACGGCGCGTTCGCCATCATCCGCGCCATGTCCACCCGCAACGACGACCCGTCGCGCGCCTCGCGCCCCTTCGACGCGGCGCGCGACGGCTTCGTGATGGGCGAGGGCGCATCCATCCTGGTGCTGGAGGAGCTGGAGCACGCGCGGGCCCGCGGGGCGCGCATCTACGCGGAGGTGCTGGGCTTCGGCACCAGCAACGACGCGCACCACATGACCGCTCCGCGCCCCGACGGCGCGCAGGCCGCCCGCGCCATGCGCGACGCGCTGCGCACCGGCGGCCTCCGTCCCGAGGAGATCGACGTGGTGAACGCGCACGGCTCGGCGACGCCGCTCAACGACAGCACGGAAAGCCGGGTCATCCGCCAGGTGTTCGGCCAGCACGCCGACACGCTGCGGGTGAGCGGCACCAAGGGCTACCACGCGCACTGCCTGGGCGCGACGGGCGCCATCGAGGCGGCCATCTCGGCGCTGTCGATCCAGCGCGGCTGGGTGCCCCCCACGCTGAACCTGGAGTGCCGCGGCGAGGGGTGCGACCTGGACTACGTGACCGGCGAGGGCGCGGAGATGCCGGTGCGGCGCGTCCTTTCGAACAGCTTCGGCTTCGGCGGGATCAACGCGGCGCTGGCGTTCGGCGTGGTGCAGTGATGGGGTGAGCGGGCGCCCCGCGTCTACAGGCGCTGAAAAGAATGCCTCACGCAGAGTCAGCAGAGTGAGCAGAGTCGTCCCTTGCACAGGACCGAACTCTGCTCACTCTGC
>DATAAG010000039.1:0-2030 GCA_036260235.1 Longimicrobium sp. | reverse complement strand
AGCCTTGTCGATGTTGTCGAACGACATGTAGTCCGCCAGACCCTTGGCCGCCTGGATCCGCGTGATCGCGGCCGTCAGCGTGGTCTTGCCGTGGTCCACGTGGCCGATGGTGCCCACGTTCACGTGCGGCTTGTTGCGCTCGAACTTAGCCTTGGCCATGTTCTGTCTGTCGGTCCAATCCGGAGGTTTACGCAAAGGGAGCCGCCGTTCGACCGGCCGTACCCCCACTGTTCAGGCTCAAGCAGCCTGAACGCCGAACCGCGAGCCTCCGCGCCCTTTTGACGGCGGCGGTGCCCGCTGAGCTTCCGTTTTTCTGCCGCCGGTGCAATCGCGCCCGCAGACCGCTCGGGCGCGACGGATACACTTCTCCCGGCAGAAAGCAAGACGCGTAACTTATCGAAAGGCGCCCACTGCGTCAAGTGGCCGCGGGCGCCCTTCCGAAGCCTGCGAAGCGGCGGGGTTTTTCCGTTTCGCGGCCCCCGGCCCAGCGCTTGAAATCGCCGCAACGACTACACGCTGTCCGCCTTCGCGGACATGGGGCCGACGACCTTTGCCCGACTCCCCAAGCCTCCGACGGACGGTCAGCCAGAGGCGCCGCGGGGGATCCACTCCTTGCGCGGAACCCTGGCACCGGCCGAGGAATCTGCTCGCCCGTGCCGGTCGCCGGCATTACTACACCCTGCCCTCGCCGCCAGCGTGGAAGCTGTCCGAAGCATTTCCCGCCGGGCGTGTCAGCATCGGGGGTCTTCATACGTTTCCCCGTGCCGAACGGCAACCCGACCTCTCCTCCCAGGGAGTTACCCGCGATGAACAAGCTTACCCTCAAGCTGGACGATCTGCGCGTCGAGACCTTCCAGACCTCGACGGAGACCGAGGCCCGCGGCACCGTGGTGGGCAACCAGCGCACCGTCATGGGCAATACCTGCGCGCCCACGTGTCCGTACACCTGCGGCATCCTGCCCGCCACCAACGACTGCGCCTACGCGCGCGACACCCCGCACTGCCCGGTGTGCGGCTGAAGCGCATCTTTCGATGGATGACAGGCGCGCGGTCCCGTCCGGGGGGGCCGCGCGCCTTCGCTTTGCCCGCGATCGTCCTACCCGAGTACCCTGCCCAGCGCCTCCAGCATCCGCGTCCAGCCGGCCTCGGTACGGGCGGCGTACTCGGCCCATTTCGGATCCATCTCGTGCGTGAGCGTCAACTGGCAGCCGGACTCCAGCGGTGCGATCTCGATCACCACCTGGCTCTCGTCGCGCGACTCGCCCTCGATGCCCCAGGTAAAGACGAGGAGCCGCGGGCGGTCGATCTCGCGGTACGTGCCCACGTGGTCGATCTCCTGCCCGTCGCGGCGGACCAGGAAGGAGAAGCCGCCCCCCACCCGCGCGTCCACCTGGATGCGCAGCACCTCCTCGTCGCGCAGGGCGGGGCCGAACATCCACCGGCCGATCAGCGCGGGGTCCAGCCAGGCGTCGAACACGCGCTCCGCGGACGCGGCGTAGCGGCGCGTGACGCGTACGGAAACGGGGGCGTTGGTGGTCATCGGGTCGTCCTTTCGTCGCCGGGAGATGCGGAGGCTGCGCGGTCCTGGTCCCGGAGCAGGGCGTCGAGCGCATCCAGCCGGGCCGTCCAGGCGGCGCGCTGCGCGTCGATCCACGCCGCGGCCTCGTCCAGCGGCGCGGGGTCGAGCGAGAGCAGGTGCTCGCGGCCCGCGCGCCGGCGCCGCACCAGCCGCGCGCGCTCCAGCGTGCGGATGTGCTTGGAGACGGCGTTCAGCGACATGGCGAACGGCCGCGCCAGGTCGGTGACGCGCGCCTCGCCGCGCGACAGGCGCTGCAGGATGGCGCGGCGGGTGGGATCGGCCAGCGCGACCAGCGTCGCGTCCAGCCCGGGCTGCGGCTCCAGGTCCATGTTCAACCTCCGAGTTGAATATCATTCCAGCCGCGTCCCCTGTCAACAACCTTTCCGAAGATCCTGAACAGAAGCGCCTCACACGGAGTCAACGGAGTCAGCGGAGAAAGAACTCCGTGGAC
>DATAAG010000038.1:0-4001 GCA_036260235.1 Longimicrobium sp. | reverse complement strand
CACCGGCGAGATGATCATCCGCAGCGCCGACCTGACGATCCGCATCGCCCCGCGACGGCCGTAGGAAGTGCGTGAGTGCGTGAGTGCGAAAGTGCGAAAGTGCCAGAGTCGGAGAGTGTCGCGCGCGTGAAGCATGAGTGCGGAAGGCGTGCCTCGCGTCCGGCAGTTGGAACCGCTGCTGATACAAAATCCGGAAAAACACCTGTCATTCTGAGGGAGCGCCCGCACCGAACCCACGGATAAGCACGGAGCGTGTGGCGCGACCGAAGAATCTCCCGCCTCTCGCACCGAGCCCCGCCCGGACGTAGTCCGGGAACTCACCGTGACCGTGAGATCCTACCGCCCAGCGTACAGATTCTTCGGTCGGCGCGGAGGCCCGTGAGCGGTCCGCAAGATCCGTCGGGCGCCTCCCTCCTAAGAAAGTCGCCTCGAGAGAAGCCCTGCCACGTCCGCAGCAAACCGAATTTCTGGCGTGATGGAAGGCGCCCCGCGTCTACAGGCGCTGAATGGAAAGGGTCTGGTGCGAGCCGCCGCGCCCCCTCCGGGCTCGCATGACTCGCCCACCTCCCCCAAAAACCCCTGGGGGAGGTTGATGGATGACGAGCGATTCGTGCGAGACGTCTTTCGTCCCACAGGGTAGGCGCAGCAGTCAAGGACTCAGAATGACAGTTTATCCGGATTCGGTATGAGACCTCACGAAGTCCGCCCGCGCGGACTGGGGTGCCGGGTTTGAGCTGAATTGTTCTGCCCCTCTCCCCGCACAGGTGCCGCCCATCCTGCCCCGGAGGCTGCGATGAAACTCCTGCTTTCCGCCTGCGTCGTTGCGCTCTCCATCCTCGTGACGGCGACCGGCGCACGCGGCCAGGCCGCATCCGCGCCGGACCTGGCCGGGTTGTGGTACGCGAAGGGGCGCTTCGGGCCCGACGTGGCGGGGCGCCTGATCGTGGACCGTCCCGCGGGCGAATGGCGCGCCTCCATCGCCGGGCGGATGGCTGCGGTCCGCGTGGCGAACGACTCCGTGTCCTTTGATCTGCCGGACGGCTCCGGCGCGTTCATCGGCAGGATGGACGCGCGGCGGGGGCGGATCACCGGCCACTGGATCCAGCCGCGCCTGGTCACCGAGGGGTGGCGGTCCGCCTCGCCCGTGGTGCTGGAGGGGTGCGGCGCGGGGTGCTTCGCCGGCACCGTCGCCCCGCGCGCGGACGAGTTCACCTTTTGGCTCCAGGCCGCGCCGCGGCCGGACGGCACGCTCGGCGTCCTGCTGCGCAATCCGGAGCGCAACCTGGCGCGCTTCATCCGCGCCGACCGCATGGAGGCCGACAGCGCCGGCGTTCGCCTCCTCAACGCCCAGGGCGCCCCGGTCGTCCACGGCTTGGTGCGCGAGGACGAGATCAGCCTCTACATCCCGGGCCGCGGCGGCTCGTACGACTTCCGCCGGGTGCCGGACGGTGCCTTCACCTGGTTCTATCCGCGCGGCCGCCCCACCACCTCCTACCGGTACGTTCCGCCTGCGGACCGGGGAGACGGCTGGCCGGTGGGATCGCTGGAGGACGTCGGCATCTCGCGCGAGCGGATCTCGGAGCTGGTGGAGACGCTCGTCAGCGCGCCGGTGGATTCGCTGGGCGCGCTGAAGGTGCACGGGCTGCTGATCGCCCGGCACGGCAGGCTGGTGCTGGAGGAGTACTTCTACGGCGAGCACGGCGACAAGCCGCACGAGACCCGCTCCGCGTCCAAGACCGTCGCCACCGTGCTGATCGGCGCGGCGATGCAGGCGGGGATGGAGATCGGCCCCGAGACCCCCGTCTACGCGGTGATGCGGCCCGGCGCGCGGGACCTGGACGCCCGCAAGCGCGCGCTGACGATCGACCATCTGCTCACCATGTCGTCCGGATTCGACTGCGACGACAACGGCGACGAGCGCCCGGGGAACGAGGACGCCATCACCCAGCAGGACCAGAATCCCGACTGGTACGGGATGATCCTGGACCTGGACATGATCCGCGATCCGGGCGCGCAGAGCGTCTACTGCTCCATCAACCCGCACCTGGCGGGGGGCGTGCTCTCCCGCGCGACGGGCCGCTCGCTGCCGGACCTGATGTACGAGCTGGTGGCGGAGCCGCTGGGAATGCGGGACTACCACATCCCGCTCACCCCGCTGGGCGACGGCTACCTGGGCGGGGGATGGAAATTCCGGCCGCGCGACTTCATGAAGCTGGGGCAGCTGTACCTGAACGGCGGCACGTGGCAGGGCCGCCGCGTGCTGAGCGAAGAATGGGTGCGGCACTCCACCGCCGACCGGTATCCCATGGGCAGGCGCGCCCGGTACGGCTACCTGTGGTGGCTGCTGGAGTACCCGTACGCCGGCCGCACGGTGAAGGCGTACTTCGCGTCCGGCAACGGCGGACAGGAGGTGATGGTGGTCCCGGAGCTGGACCTGGTGATCGCCGTCTACGGCGGCAACTACAACGAGGCAGCCGGCTGGCTGATGGTCACCGACCTGATCCCCCGCTACATCCTCCCCGCCGTCAACGCCGAGCAATAGCGACGGCCTGCCTTCGCGGCTCCTCTCCCCCTCCCCCGCAACTGTGCGGGAGAGGGGGAGTTCGTCTCGTGCACGTGGCCGGCGTGTGGTGTCGGCGAAGGCCGACAGCGTGTAGCCGTTGCGGCGATTTCAATCGCTGGGGCGCGGACTCGGCCCCCTTCAAGCTCACGCACTCACGCACTCACGCACTTTACATCACCCTTGCGCAAAAGCACGACCGGTCGTAAACTGCTGCACATGAGCAAGGGAGCCGCGACCCGGGAACGGATCATCGAGAGCGCGCTGCGCACCGCGAGCGTGGAGGGGCTGGAGGGGATCAGCCTCGGCCGGCTGGCGCAGGACGTCGGCATGTCCAAGAGCGGCCTGTTCGCTCACTTCGAGAGCAAGGAAGAGCTGCAGCTGGACGTGCTGGCCGCCGCGGCCGAGCGCTTCGCGGAAGTCGTCATCCGCCCCGCCTTCGCCGCGCCGCGGGGCGAGCCGCGCGTCCGCAGCCTCTTCGAGCACTGGCTCACCTGGGAGCGCCACGAGAGCCTGCCCGGCGGCTGCATCTTCATGCACGCCGCGGCGGAGCTGGACGACCGCCCCGGCCCCACGCGAGACGCGCTCGTGCAGTGGCAGCGCCAGTGGCTGGACGCGCTGGCCAAGGCCGCGCGCCTGGCGGTGGAAGCCGGCCACTTCCGCGCCGACCTGGACGCGGAGATGTTCGCCTTCCAGCAGTACGGCCTGGTGCTGGGCTACTACCACGCCCGCCGCCTGCTGGACGATCCCCGCGCGGAGGACCACGTCCGCCGCGCCTTCGACGCGCTGGTCGCCGCCGCGCGCGCCTGATCCTCATCCACCACCACGGGAGCAGACGATGAACGACTCCGCCCCTTCTTCCCCGCAAAATAGCACGAACGGTCGTGCCGTGCCGCTGGCGCTGCGCCTGCTGCGCGGCTGGTTCCGCGTCGCCTCGGCGGTCGCGCCGCGGACGGCGGAGCGGCAGGCGGCCTCGCTCTTCCTCACTCCGCCGCGCAGGCGCCAGCCGGACGCCGGGCTGGAGGATGCGGCCGCCGGGCGCTACGCGTTCACCGTGCACGACGGCGAGCGCGAGGTGGCGGCGTGGAGCTGGGGGAGCGGACCGGTGGTGCTGCTGGCGCACGGGTGGGGCGGCTCCGCGGCGGACATGGCGCCGCTGGCCGAGCGGCTGCAGCGGGCGGGCTACCGCGCGGTGCTGGTGGACTTTCCCGCGCACGGGCGGTCGCCGGGGCGGCGGACGAACATGGTGGAGTGGCTGGGCGCGCTGCGCGCCGTCGCCGCGGCGGTGGGGCCGATCCACGCCGCGGCCGGCCACTCGTTCGGCGGCGCGGCGATCGCGCTGTCGATGTCGGAGCTGGAGCTGGACGTGCGCGGGGCGGTGCTCATCGCTCCCGCCGCCGGACCGGTGCTGTTCCTGGACCGCTTCACGCGGATGATCGGC
>DATAAG010000037.1:0-5528 GCA_036260235.1 Longimicrobium sp. | reverse complement strand
CCCCTCTCCGCACGCAGTTTGTGCGGGGAGGGGGCCGGGGGGAGGGGCCCTACGACACCGTGACGCCGTACGTCCTGGGCGTGGCGGAGCCGAAGCTGGCGGTCACCGTCGCCGTCCCGATGCGTACGCCGAGAACGGTGCCGTTCCGCTCGTCCCACGGGCTCACGTAGACGCTGCCGGAGCCGTCTGCGTAGCTCCACGATACCGAGCCGCTGTTGTTTACCGCGCCCGTCCAGTCGTACACGGTGGCCACGTGGTTCCGCGTGCCGCTGTGCGGGATGGACGTGTTCCCGGTCACCGCCACCCAGCCATTGGGGTGCTGCACCGGCGTCGACACGGACACCGTGTACGTCCACGACGTCACGGTGCTGGGCACGTTGAAGATCCAGTCCGGCGTGGCGCCCGTGGTTTCGGTCGGCTCCACGACCTCGTAGTACTCCCAGTACGGCTGGTTCGGCGCCGTGTGCGTCTTGTAGCCGGTGGGGTTGTTGACGGTTACCGACCCCGATCCGCCGGTCACGGTGATGTTGGTGACGAAAGCGCGCGTGGAGTCGGAGTTGATGCCGTTGTGCGTCCCGATCCGCTGGCCGATGTCGTTGCGGATGCCGGTGAAGTAGTGCTGCCGCTGGTTGGCGGCATCGTAGAACGACGGGCTGATCACCAGGCCGAACTGCGACGTGTTCAGCGTCACCCGCGTGGCGCTGGCGCCCAGCGGCGCGGCCTCGCCGCAGCGCGTGGTCTGCGCGACCATGTCCACGTGACAGGTGACGGTGCCCAGCACCTTCTCCCCCTCGGCCACGATGGGTGCCTTCGCCGCCGCGGGCGCGGTGGCCAGGTCGTCGCAGGCCGCCGCAAGCAGGAGCGCGGCAAGGGCGAGTGCCTGGGTGGAATTCCTCATGGTGTCTCCGGGGAGTCAGGGGAAGGATCGCGCGTGGCAGTGGATGCGCGTTTCAACAATCTGCAACCTGCGCCGGCCAATCGCAACAATTTTCTTGAAATGTGTGCTTTAGACACAGGTTCACCGTCATGCGCCCGCGCCGCTCACCCGCTCGCTCAGAGCGTGACGCCACCCTCCAGCCCCGGCGGCAGAAACGGCGGCAAAGACCACGTGATGTCCGCCTGCGCGGACCGATCATGCCGTGCCGGGTGAGGCGCACGATGGCCGGGCTCCGAGCAGGTGCACGGGGGCAATCTCCGAGCAGGTGAAGCCCCGTTCGGCGAGCGTAGCGAGCCGAGACGGGGCTTGTGGCGGTCCCGGCGGCGGGTTTACCCGCTCAGGCGCGGGAGTGGCGCCCGTGCGGGCAGTGGAGCGAACGAGGCTCTTGGGGAATCCAGAACGAGAATCGCCGCGCCCGCGCCTGGAGCGACTGAAGTCGCCGCTGGAACTTCGCGATGTCCGCCTGCGCGGACCGCTCCTGCCACACGCAGGCAGACGTGCGCGAAGGCGGGGCCCCAAGCAGTTGAAGCCCCGCGCAGTTTGCGGGGCTTTCCGCTGTTGTTGCGGCGGGTTTACCCGCTCAGGCGCGGGAGTGGCGCCCGTGCGGGCGGTGGAGCGAACGAGGCTCTTGGGGAATCCAGAACGAGAATCGCCGCACCCGCGCCTGGAGCGACTGAAGTCGCCGCTGGAACTTCGCGATGTCCGCCTGCGCGGACCGCTCCTGCCGCACGCAGGCAGACGTGCGCGAAGGCGGGCCCCAAGCAGCTGAAGCCCCGCGCAGTTTGCGGGGCTTTCCGCTGTTGTTGCAGCGGGTTTACCCGCTCAGGCGCGGACGTGGCGTCCGTGCGGGCGGTGGAGCGAACGAGGCTCTTGGGGAATCCAGAACGAGAATCGCCGCGCCCGCGCCTGGAGCGACTGAAGTCGCCGCTGGAACTTCGTGATGTCCGCCTGCGCGGACCGCTCCTGCCGCACGCAGGCAGACGTGCGCGAAGGCGGGCCCCAAGCAGCTGAAGCCCCGCGCAGTTTGCGGGGCTTTCCGCTGTTGTTGCGGCGGGTTTACCCGCTCAGCCGCAGGGCCCGTCCTGCTGGCTGGATTCACCCTCGCGTACGTAACCCATTGGCACGCATCGCTCTACCTTGTCGCCCAACCCCTATCCCGATCCCATTGAGCAGGCTGCCGCCGCCGCCCGGAGAGCGCGCGCTACCGCACGGGAAGCGTGCTGATCGGCATCCTGGGGCAGGTGAGCGGTGCTCATGGAATCACTGTTGCTTAACAATCCTCTGCTCCGCCTCCGCGACGTGCGCGCAGGCGGCAGAGTGGGCTGGAGACGCATCGCCACGAACACGGAGACACCCGCATGTCGGCAGTACTGGAGACGGCGCCGCAGCTGGAGGGCGTCCGCGTGCTGGGCGAAGGGAACGGGGTGAAGGCGCGGGTGCTTACGCCCCAAGCGCTGGAGTTCGTCGTGGGGCTGCACCGCCGCTTCAACCCCACGCGCCAGCAGCTGCTGGCCGCTCGGCAGGAACGGCAGCTGTGGCTGGACGCGGACGGCGAGCCGTCGTTCCTGGAAGAGACGGAGCACGTCCGCGAAGGCGACTGGAGCGTGGCGCCCTGCCCGGCGGACCTGCAGGACCGCCGCGTGGAGATCACCGGGCCCACCGACGCCAAGATGTTGATCAACGCCCTCAACTCGGGGGCAAGCTGCTTCATGGCGGACTTCGAGGACGCGCTCTCGCCCACCTGGAAGAACGTGCTGGAGGGACAGGCCAACCTGATGGACGCCGTCCGCCGCACCCTGTCGCTGGACGCCGGCGGCAAGCAGTACCGGCTGAACGAGAAGCTTGCGACGCTCATCGTCCGCCCGCGGGGATGGCACCTGCCGGAGCGCCACGTCCTGGTGGACGGCGAGCCGGTCAGCGCGTCGCTCTTCGACTTCGGCCTCTTCTTCTTCCATAACGCGCGGGAGCTCATCGGCCGCGGCAGCGGGCCGTACTTCTACCTCCCCAAGCTGGAGAGCCACCGTGAGGCGCGGCTGTGGAACGACGTCTTCAACACGGCCCAGGACGCGCTGGGCGTTCCCCGCGGGACCATCCGCGCCACGGTGCTCATCGAGACCATCCTGGCCGCGTTCGAGATGGACGAGATCCTGTACGAGCTGCGCGACCACGCCGCGGGGCTCAACGCCGGCCGGTGGGACTACATCTTCAGCATCATCAAGAAGTTCCGTAACCGCGGCGACTTCGTGCTGCCGGACCGGGCGCAGGTCACCATGACCGTGCCGTTCATGAAGTGCTACGCCGAGCTGCTGGTGAAGACCTGCCACCGCCGCGGCGCGCACGCCATGGGCGGCATGGCCGCGTTCATCCCCAGCCGCCGCGACCCGGAGGTCAACGAGCGCGCCCTGGCGAAGGTGCGCGAGGACAAGGCGCGCGAGGCGGGGCAGGGGTTCGACGGCACCTGGGTGGCGCACCCGGACCTGGTGCCGGTCGCGCGGGCGGAATTCGACCGGGTTCTGAACGGTCGCCCCAACCAGAAGGACGTCAAGCGCGACGAGGTGGAGGCGAAGCCGCACGCGCTGCTGCAGACGGGGATCGTGGGCGGGCAGATCACCGAGGAGGGAGCGCGCCTCAACATCAACGTGGCGCTGCAGTACATCGAGAGCTGGCTCAAGGGGAACGGCGCCGCCGCCATCCACAACCTGATGGAGGACGCCGCCACCGCCGAGATCAGCCGCGCGCAGCTGTGGCAGTGGATCCGCCACCGCGCGCCGATCCTGAACGACGGCAACGGGGACGGCTTCTTCACCCCCGACGACTACATCCGCCTTCGCGACGCGGAGATGCGGGCGCTACGGGCGGAGCGGGACGACGCGCGCTGCCTGGAGCAGGCGTGCGAGCTGCTGGACGAGCTGGTGCTGGGCGACGAGTTCACCGAGTTCCTGACCCTTCCGGCCTACCAGGTCCTGCAGTGACGCGGGCCGAAACCGACGACGGAGAGAATCGACCCATGGACGAACGTTTCGACGCGCAGGTCAAGGAGCTGAACATCAGGTGGATGACGGACGCCCGCTGGCAGGGCATCACCCGCCCGTACAGCGCCGAAGAGGTGGTGAAGCTGCGCGGCTCGCTGCTGGTGGAGCACACCCTGGCGCGGCACGGCGCGGAGCGGCTGTGGAAGGCGCTGCACGGCACGGAGCCCGTACGCACCTTCGGCGCGCTGACCGGCGCGCAGGCGGTGCAGATGGTCAAGGGCGGGCTACAGGCCATCTACCTGAGCGGCTGGCAGGTGGCCGGCGACAACAACCTGTCCGGACAGACGTACCCGGACCAGTCGCTCTACCCCAGCAACAGCGTCCCCGCCGTGGTGAAGCGGCTGAACAACGCGCTGATGCGGGCAGACCAGGTGGAGTGGGCGGAAAAGGGCGAGCGGCAGCGGGACTGGATGGTGCCCATCGTGGCGGATGCGGAGGCGGGCTTTGGGGGGCCGCTGCACGCCTTCGAGCTGACCCGGCAGATGATCGAGGCCGGGGCCGCGGGGGTGCACTTCGAGGACCAGCTTGCGTCGGAGAAGAAGTGCGGGCACCTGGGCGGCAAGGTGCTGGTCCCCACCTCGCAGTTCGAGCGGACGCTGATCGCGGCGCGGCTGGCGGCGGACGTGCTGGACGTGCCGACCATCCTGATCGCGCGCACCGACGCGGACAGCGCCACCCTGCTCACCAGCGACGTGGACGAGCGCGACCGCGAGTTCATCACCGGCGAGCGCACGGCGGAGGGGTACTTCCGCGTCCGCGGCGGGCTGCAGAGCGCCGTGGCCCGCGCCCGGTCGTACGCGCCGTACGCGGACCTGCTGTGGATGGAGACCAGCACGCCGGACCTGGACGAGGCCCGCCGCTTTGCCGAGGCGGTGCACGAGCAGTTCCCGGGCAAGATGCTGGCGTACAACTGCTCGCCCAGCTTCAACTGGAGCAAGCACCTGGACGCGTACACCATCGCGAAGTTCCAGCGCGAGCTGGGAGCGATGGGGTACCGCTTCCAGTTCATCACGCTGGCGGGGTGGCACCTGATCAACCTGCACACCTTCGAGCTGGCGCAGGCGTACGGCGAGCAGGGAATGCCGGCCTACGTCGCCCTGCAGCAGCAGGAGTTCGAGATGGAAGCCGCGGGGTACACGGCGACGAAGCACCAGCGCGAGGTGGGCGCCGGCTACTTCGACCAGGTGCTGATGACGGTCACCGCCGGGCAGGCCTCCACCGCGGCGCTGGAAGGCTCCACGGAGCAGGCGCAGTTCGCGTGATCGATGGTCGATGGATGACGGAAGGGGCTCCCGCGGGGGGAGCCCCTTTCGAGTTGGGCAGACCCGAGTCCAGCGACTGATGAAGTCGCCGCAACCACGACGCGCTGTCCGCCTTCGCGGACAAAGCAACGCCAGCCATGGTGCGGGGCTGCCGGCGTCACGATCGCGCGGGCTCGGACGTAGATGCATCATCAGCTCCCTTCCGCAGTCACCCGGACCCCCGAAGTCCGCATGTCCGCCATCATCCGCAACCCCGTTCGTACCGCCTGCATTGCCGCGGGCGTGGCCGTGTTTCCG
>DATAAG010000036.1:0-5908 GCA_036260235.1 Longimicrobium sp. | reverse complement strand
GTACAGGTAGCCGTGGCGGCTGGGGACGCCGATGGAGACGCCGCCCGCCAGCGCCATGTCGCACTCGCCGTTCAGCAGCGCCTGCGCGGCCACGTGCACCGCCACGAGGGAGGTGCTGCACGCGCTCTGGATGTTCATGCTGGGGCCGCGCAGCCGCATGCGGTACGAGACGTGGGTCGTCAGGAAGTCGTTCTCCGTGACGGTGCTCAGGTGCCAGCGGTTGACGCCCTCGAAGAGCGAGGGGTCGCGGAGGTAGTGGTGCATGAAGTACGACGGCGAGGTGGCGCCCCCGTACACCCCCACGGAGCCGGGGTACTCCGACGTGTCGTAGCCGGCGGACTCCATGGCCTCCCAGCACGCCTCCAGGAAGAAGCGGATCTGCGGGTCCATCAGCTCCGCGTCACGCGCGCGGTAGTTGAAGAACGACGCGTCGAAGCGGTCGGTCCCTTCCACGCAGCCGCGGGCGCGGACGTAGTTGGGGCGGGAGAGCAGCTCCTCGCTCACCCCCTCCGCGCGCAGCTCGTCCTCGGTGAAGTGGGTGATCCCTTCCACGCCGTCCCGCAGGTTGCGCCAGAAGGCGTCCACGTCGGACGAGCCGGGAAAGCGTCCCGCCATGCCGATGACGGCGACGGCGGTGGGGGGGAACTCGGGTGGGTTCGGACTGCTCATCTCACGGCCAGGGAACAGGGAATAGGGGACAGGGAACAGCCTGCAGGTTCATCCGCGTCCGCGGTGCGTGCCCACGAAGGCACGGCGGAGGCCGGCGCGGTCGGTGCCGCGCTGCTGCGACACCGTCACGGCGGGGGCCGCCTCCGGGTTCTCGGTCGCGAAGGCGGCCTGCGCGGCCACCGTGGTGTGGCGGAACAGGTCCACCAGCACCATCTCGCGCGGGAACGCCTCGCGGATGCGCGCGTACAGCCGCGCCACCAGCAGCGAGTGCCCGCCGATCTCGAAGAAGTTGTCGTGCACCCCCACCCGCTCCACCCCCAGCACCTCCGCCCAGAGGGCGGCGACCACCTCCTCCGCCGGGGTGGTGGGGGGGACGTAGTCGCGCTCGGGCGCGCGCTCGGGCGCGGGGAGCGCGCGGCGGTCCACCTTGCCGCTGGGGGTGAGCGGGAGCCGGTCCAGCGTCACGAAGGCGCCGGGGACCATGTAGTCCGGCAGGGTGGCGCCCAGGTGGGCGCGCAGCTCGGCGGCGGCGGGCGCCGCGGCGCCTTCCGCGGCCGCCACGTACGCCACCAGCCGCGCCTCGCCGGGCCCGTCCGCGCGCAGCACCACCGCCGCCTCGCGCAACGCGGGGTGCGCCAGCAGCGCCGCCTCGATCTCCCCCGGCTCGATGCGGAAGCCGCGCAGCTTCACCTGGTGGTCCACCCGCCCCGCGTACTCGACCGCGCCGTCCGCGCGCAGGCGGGCCCGGTCGCCGGTGCGGTACAGCCGCGCCCCGGGCCCGGCGGAGAACGGGTCGGGGACGAAGCGCTCGGCGGTGAGCCCCGGGCGGCGCAGGTACCCCCGCCCCACCTGCACCCCGCCGATGTACAGCTCGCCCGTCACCCCCGGCGGCACCGGCTGCAGCGCGGCGTCCAGCACGTGCAGCCGCGTGCTGGCCACCGGCCGGCCGATCGGCACCGGGCGCGAGGGGTCGTCGCCCCGGCAGGGCCAGAAGGAGACGTCGATGGCCGCCTCGGTGGGCCCGTACAGGTTGTGCAGCTCCACGGACGCGGGAAGCCGCGCCAGGCACCGCTCCGCCAGCTCGCGGGAAAGCGCCTCGCCGCTGCTGAAGACGCGGCGCAGCGACGTCAGCCGCTCCAGCCCCGGCTGCTCCAGGAACGCGGCCAGCATGGAGGGGACGAAGTGCACCCAGGTGACCCCCTGCGCCTCCATCACCTCCCGCAGGTACACGGGGTCGCGGTGCCCGTCCGGCCGCGCCACCACCAGCCGCGCGCCCGCCAGCAGGGGAAGGAAGAACTCCTGCACGGAGACGTCGAAGGAGAACGGCGTCTTCTGCAGGAACACGTCGCCCGCCCCGATGCCGTACTCCCGCCGCATCCAGTGCAGCCGGTTCAGCACCCCGCGGTGCGCGTTCATGGCGCCCTTGGGGCGGCCGGTGCTGCCGGAGGTGTAGATGACGTACATCAGCCCGTCGAGGTCCACCTCCCCGTCCAGGTTCTCCGGCGATTCACGGTCCAGCGGCTCGTGGTCCATCCACAGCACCGGCGCGTCGCCGCCCGCCGCGTGCGCCAGGTCCGACGAGGAGACGACCAGCGACACGCCGGCGTCCTGGCGCAGGTACGCCAGCCGCTCCGCGGGATCGGCCGGGTCCAGCGGGACGTACGCGCCCCCGGCCTTGACCACGGCCAGCAGCGCGGTCACCAGCTCCGCGGAGCGGTGCAGGCACACCCCCACCCGCCGCTCCGGGCCCACGCCCAGCGCGCGCAGCCGCCGGGCGAGGCGGTTGGCGCGGGCGTTCAGCTCCGCGCAGGAGAGCACCGTCTCGCCGAAGACGACGGCGACGGCGTCCGGCGCGCGGGCGGCCTGCGCCTCGATCAGCCGGTGGACGGGGAGCGCCGGCACGGCCAGCGGCGGTCCGGCCGCGGCCGCCACCAGCCGCGCCCGCTCGTCCGCCGACAGCAGCGGCAGGCGCGAGAGGCGCGCGTCGGGATCCGCCGCCGCGGCGTCCAGCAGGGTGAGCAGGTGGCCCGCCACCCGCTCCATCGTCGCCGCGTCCCAGAGATCGGTGGGGTACCGGAGGACGGCGTCCAGCCCCCGCTGGCCCTCCTCCATGTACAGCATCAGGTACCCCTCCCCCGCGCCCACCTCCGCGCCGACCGTCTCCACGCGGAGCCCGGGAAGCTCCGGGCCGGCGCCGGACGCGTTCTGCAGCGAGATCATCGCCTGGAAAAGGGGCGGATGGCTCAGGCTGCGCTCCACCTTCAGCTCGTCCACCAGCTGGTCGAAGGGCACCTCCTGGTGCGCGTACGCCTCCACGGTCGCCTGGCGGACGCGGCCCAGCAGGGCGCGGAAGGACGGGTCGCCGGAGAGGTCCATCCGCAGCGCCAGCGTCTGCACGAAGAAGCCGATCAGCGGCTCCGTCTGCGGCTGCGTGCGCCCGGCCACCGGGGTGCCGACCACCACGTCGTCCTGGCCGCTCCAGCGGTGCAGCAGCGCGGCCCAGCCGGCGGCCAGCGCCATGAACGGCGTGGTAGCCTGGGCGCGGGCCACCGCGGAGAGCCGCTCGTGCACCTGGCCGGGGATGCGGAAGTGGTGCGAAGCCGCGGCGGTCCCCTGCACCGCCGGGCGCGGGCGGTCGGTGGGCAGGTCCAGGAGCACGGGGGCGCCGGCCAGCCGGGCGCGCCAGTACTCCACCTGCCGCGCGTGCTCCGGCCCCGCCAAGCGCGCGCGCTGCCACGCCGCGTAGTCCGCGTACTGGATGGCGAGCGGCGGGAGCGGCGAGGGCTCGCCGCGGGTGAAGGCGCCGTACAGCGCCGCCAGCTCACGGTAGAGCACCCCCGTGCTCCACCCGTCGCTGACGATGTGGTGCAGGATGACCGCCAGCACGTGGTCGTCCGCCGCGACGCGCAGCAGCCGGGCGCGCAGGCCGGGCTCCGCCGCCAGGTCGAAGGGCGCGTTGGCCTGGCGCGTGGCCCAGGCACGCACGGCCGCCTCGCGCTCCTCCGCGGGGACGGCCGGCAGGTCGTCGACCGGCACGACGCGCCCGGGAGGCGGCAGCACCCGCTGCACGGGCGTGCCGCCCTCCGGCGCGAAGAGGGTGCGCACCGCCTCGTGGCGCCGGACGATCTCCGCCAGCGCGCGCTCCAGCGCGGGGACCTCCAGCGGGCCGCGCAGCCGCAGGAGGAGCGGGATGTTGAACGCCGCGCTCCCGGGCTCCATCTGGTGGAGGAACCAGAGCCGCTGCTGCGCGCCGGAAAGGGGCGCCGGCGCGGCGGGATCGCGGGGGCGGATCGGCTCCGCGCCGGGCGCGTCGGTCCCGATGCCGGCGCGCAGCAGCCTGGCCAGCGCGGCCCGCTTGGCCGCGGACAGGTTTTCCCTGCGTTCGGTCAGCTCGTCGATGGACATCGTTTACAGCGTTCCTGCGTTTCGATCCGTGAAGCTCGTGCGGCGCGGGCGCCGGGCGTGAGCCGTCGATCCAGCGAGTCTCATCGGCGTCCGCGGTGCGTGCCGACCAGGGCGCGGCGAAGGTCGGCGCGGCCGGTGCCGCGCTGCTGGGAAACGGTGACGGCGGGGGCCGCCTCCGGGTTGTCGGTCACGAAGGCGGCCTGCGCGGCCACCGTGGTGTGGCGGAACAGGTCCACCAGCATGATCTCGCGCGGAAAGGCCTCGCGGATGCGCGCGAAGAGCCGCGCCACCAGCAGCGAG
Organism: Longimicrobium sp.; assembly: GCA_036260235.1. Taxonomy (GTDB): domain Bacteria; phylum Gemmatimonadota; class Gemmatimonadetes; order Longimicrobiales; family Longimicrobiaceae; genus Longimicrobium. Next base: position 1,534 of record DATAAG010000036.1, on the reverse strand, counting down.
TGCCCGCCGATCTCGAAGAAGTTGTCGTGCACCCCCACCCGCTCCACCCCCAGCTCCTCCGCCCAGATGCGGGCGATCACCTCCTCCGCGGGCGTCGTCGGCGGGACGTGGTCGCGCTCGGAGGCCGGCTCGGGGGCGGGAAGGGCGCGGTGGTCCACCTTGCCGCTGGCGGTGAGCGGCAGCCGGTCCAGCATCACGAAGGCGCCGGGGACCATGTAGTCCGGCAGGGTGGCGCCCAGGTGGGCGCGCAGCTCGCCGGCGGCGGGCGCCGCGCCCTCGCCGGCGGCGACCAGGTACGCCACCAGGCGCCGCTCTCCGGCGGCGTCCGGGCGCACGGTCACCACCGCCTCGGCCACGCCGGGGTGGTCGCGCAGCCGCGCCTCGATCTCTCCCGGCTCGATGCGGAAGCCGCGCAGCTTCACCTGCCGGTCGGTACGCCCCAGGAACTCCAGCTCCCCGGAGGCCAGCCGGCGCACCCGGTCGCCGGTGCGGTACAGGCGCGCGCCGGGCAGGGCGGAGAACGGGTCGGGGACGAAGCGCTCCGCGGTGAGCGACGGCCGCCCCAGGTAGTGGCGCGCCACGCTCCCCCCGCCCAGGCAGAGCTCGCCGGCCACCCCCGCGGGCGCCACGCTCCCCCCGGGCTCCAGCACGTAGAGCGCGGCGTTCCCCAGCGGCCGCCCCACCATCTGCCGCGAGGCGGTCTCGCCGCCGAGCCGGTGCGCGGAGCAGATGATGGCGGCCTCGGTGGGGCCGTAGAGGACGTGGACCTCCGCGGCCGGGAAGGCCTGGCGCATCTCCTCCAGCAGGTCCGGCGGGACCGCGTCGCCGCCCACGAAGGCGCGCCGCAGGCCGGGGAGCACGCCACCCGGCCGCGCGCGGACCTCCTGGACGATGCTGCGCATGAGCGCCGGGACGGCGTGCAGCACGGTGCACGTGCCCAGGTCGTGCACCAGGCGGGGCACCTCCAGCACCCGCTCGCGGGCGAAGAACCGCACGCTCCCGCCGGCGAGGAGGGGGAGGAAGGATTCGAAGAGCCAGATGTCGAAGGCGAAGGAGGCCAGCGACGGGGCCCGGTCCCCGGGCCCGAAGCCGAACGCCCGCCCCGCCGCGGCCATGGTGGCGGCCAGGGCGCCGTGCTCCACGCGCACCCCCTTGGGGCGGCCGGTGGAGCCGGAGGTGTAGATCACGTACGCCAGGCTGGAGGGAAGAGGGAACAGGGAATGGGGTATCGCGGGCGGCGTGTCCGGGTGGACGGCGATCTCCGTGGCGTCACGGTCCAGCACGACGGTATCCATCCCCTCCAGCGGGAGGCCGTCGAGCAGGGCGGACCGGGTGACCAGCACGCGCGCGCCGGAATCGCCCAGCATCCAGGCGATGCGGTCGGCGGGATGGTCGGGGTCCAGCGGCAGGTAGCCGCCCCCCGCCTTCAGCGCGGCCAGCATCGCCTCCAGCATGGGCGCGCCGCGGTGGACGCAGATCGCCACCAGCACCTCCGGGCCCACGCCGCGGGCGCGCAGGTGGTGCGCCCGCCGGC
>DATAAG010000035.1:0-2595 GCA_036260235.1 Longimicrobium sp. | reverse complement strand
CCGCCGCGGCGGCCCCCGCGGCGCCGGCAAGGATCAGCCCCAGCCCGAAGATCCAGTTGCGCATCGGCTGCGATTACGTGGGATGGGAAGCGCGCGGCGGGGCGTGCGAATCCGTGTCCGCGAAGGCGGACGGCGCGTGGTCGTTGCGGCGATTTCAATCGCTGGTCGCGAGGCCCGCCTCCGCTTCCCTGATCCGGAGACCGGCCCGGGAGCTTTTTGCGGGGCCTGCCCAACCTGCTACAGCCGCTCCACCACCCCCTCCACCAGCGCCGTCAGCGACGGCTCCGCGCGGTTCGCCGTGGCGATGATCGTCGCGATGTCGGCGGGCTCCAGCGCGTCGGGCAGGCACTGGTCGGTGATGATGGAGACGCCCATCACCCGCATCCCGCCGTGCACCGCCACGATGACCTCGGGCACCGTGGACATCCCCACCACGTCCGCGCCCATCGTCCGCAGCATGCGGTACTCCGCACGCGTCTCCAGGTTGGGCCCGGGGACGGCGACGTACACGCCCCGCCGCAGGGTGATCCTGCGCTCCGTCGCCACCTCCACCGCGAGCTTCTGCAGCTCGAGGTCGTACGGCTGCGACATGTCGGGAAAACGCGGCCCCAGCTCGTCCGCGTTGGGGCCGATGAGCGGGTTGTCGCCCAGCAGGTTGATGTGGTCCGCGATCAGCACCAGGTCGCCGGGGCCCCAGAACGGGTGCATCCCGCCGCACGCGTTGGAGACCAGGAGCGTCTCCACCCCCATCGCCCGCATCACCCGCACCGGAAAGGTCACCTGCTGCAGCGTGTACCCCTCGTAGCGGTGAAAGCGCCCCTGCATGGCCACCACCGGCCTGCCGGCCAGGGTGCCGAGGAGCAGCCGCCCCGTGTGCGTCTCCACCGTGGAGAGCGGAAAGCCCGGGATCTCCGCGTACGGGATCTCCGTCTCCACCTGGATGCGCGACGCCAGCGCGCCCAGCCCCGTCCCCAGGATGACGCCGATCCGCGGCTCCACCGCGGACCGCCCGCGCACGGCGGCCACCGCCGCGCCGATCCGCTCCATCAGCGTCTGCTCGGCCATCAGCCTCCCTGCCCGTCGGAAGCCATCGTCTCGTCCGCGTCGCCGCGGCCCAGCGACGCGGTGCGGTCCTCCTCCTGCTCGATCTCCTGCAGCTGGCGCTCGACCAGGGTGCGGAAGAGGCGGAGGAAGCGGACGCGCTGCCCCTGGATGCGGCGCAGCGCCTCGGCGGCGGCGGTGGCCTGGCGGCGCGCCTCGCCCACGATGCGCTCCGCCTCGGCGCGCGCCTCGCGCAGCACCAGGTCCGCCTCGCGCGCGGCCTGCTCGCGCATCTCCTCGCGCAGCTGCTGGGCGCTGACCAGCGCCTCGTTCATGGCCCGCTCGCGCTCGCGGTAGTTGGCGATGGACTCCGTCATGGACTCCAGCCGCGCGCTGGCCATCACGTTCTCGCGCACCAGCTCTTCCATCCGCGCGCTGACGGTGTCCAGGAAGTCGTCCACCGCCGCGGGGTCGTACCCCCGCACCGCGCGGCGAAAGTCGCCCTTCTTCTTCTTGACGTCCAGCGGCGTAAGGTCGATCATCGCCCGCGTTCTCCGAACAGGGTGGAGCCCACACGGACGAGGGTGCTTCCCTCCTCCACCGCGGTCTCGAAGTCGTTGCTCATCCCCATGGAAAGGTGCCGCCCGGTGAACGCCGGCACCTGCCGCGCCGCCTCTTCGCACAGCCGCCGCGCGGCCGCGAAGGTGCGGCGGATGACGGCCTGGTCGCCGGTGAACGGCGCCATCGTCATCATCCCCTCCAGCCGCAGCCCCGGCAGCTCCGCCATCCGCGCGACGGCGTCGATCGCCTGGTCGGGGGAAAGGCCGAACTTGCTCTCCTCGCCGGAGGTGTTCACCTGCACCAGCGCGGGGATCGTGACGCCGGCCTTCACCGCCTCGGCGCTCAGCGCCTCCGCCAGGCGAACGGAGTCCAGCGAGTGCACCAGGTCGGCGATGGCGGCGGCGCGCGCGGCCTTGTTGCGCTGCAGGTGGCCGATCAGGTGCCAGCGGACGGCGCGGCGGCCCACGTCGCGCACCTTCTCGTCCATCTCCTGCACCCGGTTCTCCCCCACGTCGCCGATGCCGGCGGCGATGGCGGCGCGCACGACCTCCGCCGGGTGCGTCTTGGTCACGGCGACGAGCGTCACCTCGTCCGCGCGCCCGGCGCGCGCCCGCGCGGCCTCGATCCGCTCCCGCACCCACGCCGCCCGGTTCCTCAGCTCATCCACGTTCATGGCGCAGGCAACGTATGCGGCGCGCGGAACGCGGGCAAGCAGATGCACGGGGAACGCGAGCGGTGGGCGGTGTGGCTCGCACGCCGGCCGCCCCCCTCCCCGACCCTCCCCCGCAAACCGCGTGGGGGAGGGAGAACTACGAGTCCGCCTGCGCACATCCTGAAGTCCATCCCCTCTCCCGCTTGCGGGAGAGGGTGCGGCGCCAGGCCGCGGGTGAGGGCCCTCCGCGGACGGCAGGATGCCGGCTGATGCGCACGATGACGGCGCCCACGCCCAACCTCCCCAGGGGTTTTTGGGGGAGGTGGGCGAGTCATCCGAGC
>DATAAG010000034.1:0-2165 GCA_036260235.1 Longimicrobium sp. | reverse complement strand
CGGGACCCTGAGCGGCGCCGCCAGCCTCTTCGAGTCGCAGCTCCAGATCGCCCTTCCGCTGGGCGAGGTGCTGACGCCGTATGCGGGCGCGGGCGCCGGCCTGGCGAAGATGGACGGAGTCGGCGAACAGGCGGACGAGGTGCAGGCGGTGTTCTCCGGCGCCATTGGCGTCAAGGCGGCGTTCTCCGACCACCTGGGCCTTGTCGCCGATGCCCGCATTCGGGGGAGGGGGTCGCAGCTCGCCAGCCACATGGACGTGACGGTGGGGCTGCGCTACGCGTTCGGCCGCCCCGACCGCCCCCGCTTCCGCGGACCGCGCCGGTAGCAGGCGGAACGATCACCCGGAGGATGACGAGCCGCGGAGACGAGCCAGGGTGCCTCTCCGCGGCTCTCCTTTTCTCCGCCGCTCTCTCCGCGGGATGCGGTTGCGCCGGGGATCTCGAACGATGCGGTCAGCGCGATGCCGTGGCCCGGGCTCGTGCACGAGGCGTCGTTCCGAACGCGTCCTTCCACACCCGGCGCAGCTGGCGCGGCGTGTCGAAGCCGCAGCGGGCCGCCACCGCCTCCACCGTCAGCCCCGGATCGTTCAGCAGGTTGCGGGCAAGCTCCAGCCGCAGCCGCGTGACGAACTGCCCCACGTTGATCCCCGTCGCCTGGCGAAAGACGCGCGTCAGGTGGCGGGGGCTCATGTGCGCGATGCGCCCCAGCTGCTCCAGCGTCGCCTTTTCCGCGGGGTGCGCCACCAGCCAGTCCTGCACGCGGTGGATGCCGGGGTGCAGGTGCGTGCGGTAGTCCAGGTACACGCTCTGCTGCTGGTGCGCGCCGTCGCGGCGCAGGTACACCACCAGCTCGCGCGCCACCTCTGCCGCCACCAGCGGCCCGTGCCGCCGCTCCACCAGCGACAGCGCCATGTCGATCCCCGAGGCGATGCCGGCGCTGGTGGTCACCCGGCCGTCGTCCACGAACAGGCGGTTGTCCAGCACGCGGGCGGCGGGATGGCGCGCCCGCAGGTCCGCGATGCGCGACCAGTGGGTGGTGCACTGGCGCCCGTGCAGCAGCCCCGCGTCCGCCAGCACGAACGCGCCGATGCACACGGAGCAGACGTGCGCGCCGCGGTCGTGCGCCCCGCGCAGCCAAACGTGGACGGAGGCGGGGACCCGGCGCGCCGCCTCGACCGGCATCCCCGGGACGATCACCAGGTCGCCCTCGCCCGCGCCGTCCGGCAGCGGCTCCAGCTCCGCCAGCGCCACCCCCTGCCGCGCGCGCACGTTCGGCTGGGGGCCGCACGTGTGCACGCGGTAGTCGCCGCCGAGGGCGTTCGCGGCGTGGAACACCTCGACGGGACCTGCCAGGTCCAGCAGGTCCACGTCGGGAAGGACGACGAAGACTACGCGCTGCATACGGCCGCCGCCTGCAACTCCGCCGCCAGCGCGTCCACCGTGGCGATGCGCGCGAAGCGTCCGCGCAGCGAGAACTCCGTCGCGCGGGTGATGGCGTCCGCCGGCTGCACCTGGCCCGTGGCGGGATCGGTGATGGGGAAGGTGAGGGTCGCCTCCGTCACGAAGTCCACGTCGTAGCCCAGGTCGCCGGCCACGCGCGCCGTGGTCTCGCAGCACTGCTCCGTCTGGATGCCCGCGATCGCCAGCCGCCGCACCCCCAGCGACGCCAGCCGGTCCGCCAGGTCCGTGCTGGTGAAGGCGTTGCGCGTGCTCTTGCGCACCACCGGCTCGCCGTCGCGCGGCTGCAGGAACGGCTGCACGCGCACGTACGGGCTGCCGGGGTGGAACAGTTCGTCCCCGTCCTCGTGCAGCACCCAGATCACCGGCAGCTCCGCCGCGCGGTACGCATCCACCAGCCGCGCCACGTTCCCCTCGAACGCCGGGTTGTTGCGCGTGGCCCAGCGCGTCGCGTTGGCCGTGAACGAGTCCTGCACGTCGATCACCAGCAGCGCCGACGCCTCGATCGGCTGCTTCTCGTTGCCTGCCATGGCTCCGTCTCCGGTTGGTGTGGATCGCGCGGGCGTGGATGCCCGCGACGGGACGGAAGATAAATCTCGAAAAGAGTAGCAGTCAGGCGGAATTTCGGACAGGGATGGGTCGGATCAGGACATGATGACCAAAAAACGATGGACAAGTAGTTCAGGAGCTTGGCAATACGGACGGGCC
>DATAAG010000033.1:0-13101 GCA_036260235.1 Longimicrobium sp. | reverse complement strand
GTGCTGCGTGTGACGTGAGTCGGTGATGCGGTGACAGGGTGACAAGGTGACAAGGTGACAAGGTGACAAGGTGACAAGGTGACAAGGTGATGGAGTGACGGAGTAGGTGGAGTAGGTGGGAGGGTGTGGTGCGAGGGGCGGGCGCCCCCCTCCCCGGCCCTCCCCCACAAACTGCGTGGGGGAGGGAGAACGGCGGGCAAGATGATCCACACGCGACGCTCGACACACCCAACGGAAGTCCGACCCATGCGCGACGACGAGCTCGAAGACGAGATCCTGGACGCAGAGCTGGAGTGGGTGGCCGAGGAGCGCGGCGGCGGCTTCGGCACCTTTCTGCTGGGGGCGCTGTTCGGCGCGGGGGTGGCGCTGCTGCTGACGGCGCGCACCGGCCGCGAGACACAGGCGGAGATCGCGCGGCTGCTGGGGGGCGTGCGCGAGCGGGCGGGCGGGCCGGTGCAGGGCGCGCGCGAGTCCGTGGCCCGCTGGGCGGGGCAGGCCGCCGGCACGGTGACGGGGCGGCTGGACGAGGTACGCGCGGCGGTGGACGACCGGCTGGACCGGGTGCGCGGCGCGGTGGACGAGGGGCGGATGGCCGCCAGCCACGCCCGCGTGGAGCTGCGCCGCCGCGTGGACGAGGCGAGGGCGTCGTACCGGGCCAACCGCGGCCCCGCCCCGGCGGGTCCGCGCGTGGTCTCGGCGGAGGCGCCGGCGGGGGACGGGGCGGGCGAGGTGGTGATCACCGAGACGGTGGTGGAGCGCGACGCGGGCGACCTGGCCGGCTGACCGCCCGCCTTCGCACTCTCGCCCTTTCGCATTCTTCATTGACGCATCCTCGCGCGGTGCGGTAGCTTTCAACGCATGGCCGAGCGCGTCCCCGGGGGTCGAGCGTCCGTGGTGTGGAGGGCCGCCCGCGCGGCCCTTCGTCGCATGTCGCGCGGCGGGATGGACTTCACCCGCCGCCTGTGGCTCAAGGCCGGCGACGACGACATCTTCTTCCTGGCCGGCGGGATCGCCTTCAACGTCCTGATCGCGGCGCTTCCGTTCCTGCTGCTGCTCATCGCGGTCTTCGGCTTCGTGCTGAAGCGCGCGGTGGACGACCCGGAGCAGGCGGCGGTCAACTACGTGTTCTCCATCCTTCCCCCCTCGCAGCGCCTCGTGGTGCTCACGCGCACGCTGGTGCGCGAGGTGGTGGCCGGCCGCACGCAGTTCGGGCTGCTGGGCCTGGTGCTGTTCATCTGGACCTCCACCCGCCTGTTCACCTCGCTGCGCTCGGTGCTGCGGCACGTCTTCGACCTGCCGGAGGAGCGGGGGATCGTCGCGGGCAAGATCTTCGACCTGCAGATGGTGGTGGTGGCGGGCACCCTCTTCGTGCTGAACACGGGCACCACCATCGTGGTGGAGGCGGCGCAGGCGTACGGGGTGGAGTGGCTGGGGCTGGCCGGGAGGGACGAGCTGGAGCTGATCCAGCGCGGTTCGGCGCGGCTGCTGGCGTTCGGCTTCATCCTGCTGGCGTTCGTGCTGATCTACCGGTACCTGCCGCTGCGCAGGACGCCGTGGCGCATTGCGCTGGTGGCGGCGTCGTTCACCGCGGTGGTGTGGGAGATGCTCAAGGGCGCGTTCGCCTGGTACGTCTCCACGGCGGACTACCGGACGACGTACGGCACGCTGGCCACCCTGGTGCTGCTGGTGCTGTGGGTGTACTACTCGGCGTTCGTGTTCGTGCTGGGCGGCGAGGTGGGGCAGGTGTACGACCTGCTGCGGCGGCGGAGAAAACAGAGGGAGCTGCTGGAATGAACAGGTGCGTGAGTGCGCTGGTGCGTGAGTGCGTGAGTTGGCGCGCGGGATGGATCGGCCTCGGCCTCCTGACCGCGTGCGTGCTCCCGGCTGCGGGGGCGCGGGCGCAGGCGCTGCCGGGGGCGCCGCTGGCGGTGGCGCACGGGGTGGAGCGCGACGGCGCCGCCCGCTACCGCGACCCGCCGATCGGGGCGGAGGGGCGCTACATCGTGATCTCGCTGGAGGAGCACCGGCTGTACCTGATGGAGGAGGAGCGGGTGATCTGGTCCACCATCGTGGGCACGGGCACCGGCACGCGGCTGGAAGGCGCGGGCCAGCGCTGGGACTTCTCCACGCCCCGCGGCATGTTCCGCGTGCAGCGCAAGGAGAAGAACCCGCGCTGGTACGTCCCCGACTGGGCCTACATCGAGCGCGGCCAGCGCATTCCCGCCGCGGACGACCCGGCGCGGTGGGAAGAGGGGATGCTGGGCACCACCGCGCTCTTCCTGGGCGAGGGGATCGCCCTGCACGGCACCAACAAGCCGGAGCTGCTGGGCCAGGACGTGAGCCACGGCTGCATCCGTATGACCAACGAGGCCGCGCGGATGCTGTACCACGAGGTGGAGGTGGGGACGCCGGTGTTCATCTACTGATAGGGAATAGGGAATAGGGAATAGGGAATAGGGAATAGCCTGCAAGTGCAGGTTACCGGGGACAGCAAGCGATTCGTGCCGGCTGTAACCTGTAACCTGTCCCCTGTAACCTTTTTTCCACTCACGCACTCACGCACCAACGCACTCGCCGTCCATGGCCCAGGCTTCCTCCGCCGACCGCATCGCCGTCCAGAACCGCAAGGCGCGCCACGAATACCACGTGCTGGACACGTGGGAGGCGGGGATCGTGCTGCAGGGGACGGAGGTGAAGTCGCTGCGCGACGGCAAGGCCAACCTGCAGGACGCGTTCGCGCGTCTGGACCGCGGCGAGCTGTGGCTTTACAATCTGCACATCTCTCCGTACGAGATGGGCAACCGCTTCAACCACGACCCGCTGCGCCCGCGCAAGCTGCTCATGCACCGCCGCGAGCTGCGCCGGCTGGTGGGCGAGGTGGAGCAGAAGGGGCTCACCCTCATCCCGCTGGACATCCACTTCAGCCACGGGATCGCCAAGGTGAAGCTGGCCCTGGTGCGCGGAAAGAAGCTGCACGACAAGCGCGACGCCCTGCGCGAGCGCGCCGACCGGCGCGACGTGGAGCGCGCCTTCAAGAACCGGGACGACTCCTAGCATGACCAGGGATCCTCGGATGCGACTGCTGCTGGCCCTCCTGCTCGTCTTTCTCCCCTCCCTCACCGCCTTCCTCCCCGCCCAGCCCCCGCCTGGGGCGTGGCAGCTGGTGCTGGGCCAGGAAACCTCCACCGTCCTGGAGGTGGCGGACCGCGGCTACCCCGCCGTCCCCGTCTCCGCGCTGCTCTCTCTGGGGGCGCGCCTCTCCTACGGCGGCGGAGAGGTGACGGCGGCCTTCGGCGCGCGGGAGGTGCGCTTTCGCGTGGACTCGCGCGAGGTGGTGGCGGACGGGCGGCCGCTGGCGATGGCGAATCCCGTCTATTCCGCGGACGGGGTGGTGTTCGTCCCCGCGGAGTTCCTGGCCGCGCTGCTGCACCAGGCGCTGCAGGGGGTCGTGACGGTGGATGCGTCGGCCCGGGTGGTCCGCGCGGACCCGGCGGCCCTCGCGGCGGCGGCCCCGGCGCCCGCTCCGCCGCCGCCGCCCGTCGCGCAGCCGCAGCCCGCGCCCGCCACGCAGGTGCGGCGGCTGGTGGTGATCGACGCGGGGCACGGGGGCAGGGACCCGGGCGCCATCGGGCCGATGGGGACGCGGGAGAAGGACATCACCCTGCAGATGGCCCGCCGCGTCTACGAGATCCTGCGCACCGACCCCACGCTGGACGTGCGGCTCACCCGCAACCGCGACACGCTGATCGCCCTGCGCGACCGCGCGCGGTTCGCCAACAGCTGGCGCGCGGAGGGGCAGCCGGCGCTCTTCATGTCCATCCACTGCAACGCCCACGCGAGCCGGGCGGAGGTCGGCTTCGAGACCTTCTTCCTTTCCGAGGCGCGCACGGCGGACGCGCGCCGGGTGCAGCAGATGGAGGACGCGGCGGAGCAGTACGAGGAGCCCGGCACGGCGCGCACGCCGCTGGACTTCATCATGAGCGACCTGCGCCAGAACCAGTACCTGCGCGAGAGCAGCGAGTGGGCGCAGCTCATCCAGGACCGCCTGCGCCAGGTGCACCCCGGCCCCGACCGCGGGGTGAAGCAGGCGGGGTTCGCGGTGCTGGTGGGCGCGTTCATGCCCGCGGTGCTGGTGGAGATCGGCTTCATCTCCAACCGCACGGAAGAGCAGATGCTGCTGGACCCGGAGCGGCAGCAGGTCATCGCGCGCCAGCTCGCCACCAGCGTGCACGACTTCTTCCGCGCCACCGAACGCCGCACCGCGCGCGCGGGGAACTGAGCGGGGAATGCCGCTTGTGGGATCTGACCGGGTAACCTGCCGTCCGCCTGCGGGAGCGAATAAATTCGCCGCTGGAAAATCGCAAAGTCCGCCTGCGCGGACTGCACCGCTGCCTCCGGACCGCGGCGGCGCTCAGGCTCAGAGCGTGTTGCCAAACCGCCACGAAAGAGCGTTGTCAAGCTGAGGGAGCGCCACACTTGAACCGCGTACGCACAACCGCTTGTGCGCGACCGAAGGATCTTCTCTCGGTCACCCGGGGCTTGGCTTCCGCGGTACCAAGCCAGCCCCTCGGCTTTGCCGGCAAGATCCTTCGGTCGGCGCCAGAGTGCGGTGTGAACGTCAGGGCAGGCGCGACGCCTCCCTCAGGAAGACAAGGCTCGGGGTGAGGTTTGGCAACACCCTCTCAGGCGGAACCAGTACCGGATTGCTCCGCGATGGCCATGGTCCGCCATGTCCTCCACGAGTGTCATTCTGAGGGGGGCGCTGCGCGTAACTTGCGGTCACGGCACCGCTTGGCGTCGACCGAGGAATCTACGATCCGAAGCTGGCGGCCGGCTGCACGCCACGATCCGGCTCTGCCGTCCTCTCCCAACCCGCCGCCCGTCCCGCAGGGCGGACAGTGGAGAGCAGGGTGATTCTCCGGCGTGCAGCGGTGAACGTCTGTAAGTCACCCCCCGTCTGCTCACTTACGGCCCGCCGCGATCCTCCTGGGCGGTCCGGCCCGCAACTGGCAAACCCCATCGCCACCCCCTCGAGAGGCCCGCGTGCAACGCCCGATCCCCATCATCGCCCTGGACGTGTCCACCCGCGCCGAAGCGGAGTCGCTGCTGGACCGGCTGGGGCCGGGGGCGGACTTCGTGAAGGTGGGGCTGCAGCTCTTCACCGCCGAGGGGCCGGAGGTGGTGCGGGCGATGGCCGGGCGCGGCTGCCGCGTCTTCCTGGACCTCAAGCTGCACGACATTCCCAACACCGTCGCGCACGCGGTGCGGTCCGCAGCCGGCCTGGGCGTCGAGCTGCTGACGGTGCACGCCTCCGGCGGCGCGGCGATGCTGCGCGCGGCGCGCGAGGCCGCCGGCGAGGGCGGGACGGGCGGGATGAAGCTGCTGGGCGTGACGGTGCTGACGTCGCTTTCGGAGGACGACCTGGCGGAGGCGTGGGGGCGCGGCCGCGTCTTCGCGGAGGCGGAGGTGGCGCGGCTGGCGCGGCTGGCGCAGGCGTGCGGGATGGACGGCGTGGTCGCGTCGGTGCGCGAGGTGCCCGCCGTCCGCCGCGCCGCGGGCGACGGCTTCCGGGTGCTGACGCCCGGCATCCGCCTGGCCGGCGACGCCGCGGGCGACCAGGCCCGCACCGCCACCCCGGCCCAGGCGGCGCGGCTGGGGTCCGACTACATCGTGCTGGGCCGGTCCGTCACCGCCGCCGCGGACCCCGCGGCTGCGCTGCAGCGTACGATCCGCGAGCTGGACGAAGCTCTGTCCGAAGGGATTGCTGGATAGATGAAGATCGAGCGACTCATTCCCATCACCCTGGCGCTGCTGCTGGCGCTTCTCCTGCCGCGCCGGCTGGGCGCGCAGCAGGAGCTGGCGCCGTTCGTGGCCAGCGTGGCGCGGCTGTGGGCCCAGGGCGACGCGGACGCCATCGTGCAGCTGGCGCCGCCGGACGGGCGCATCCTCCTCGACCTGATCGGCGAGGGGCCGGGCGAGGTGCAGCCGCGCAACGCCGCCGCCGCGCTGCGCCGCCTGTTCGGCGAGCGCGAGAACGTGAGCGTGCGCGCCACCCGCGTCACCATCTCCGGCGGCGCGCCGCTGCGCGGGTTCGGCGAGCTGACGTGGATCGCCCGGCCGCGCGGCGTCTCCGACACGCTGTCGTCCGTCGTCTACGTGGGCACGGTGTGGGAGGACGGCGCCTGGCGCATCCGTGAGCTGCGCGTGCTGCGGTAGCCTCGGACCTCAAACGACGAGCCCGCGCGAAGGACGCGGAGAAAGGATCTCTCCGCGTCTCCTGCGTGAGGCTTTCGGTCGTTGATCCATCGGGGTGCGCCGATCCTGACCCGTCCAGCCGTACAGACGCCGCGCCGATGATCCAGGGCGCGCGGAACCGTGTGGCGGCGAGGCCCGCCCGCCGTGCAGGGCCCGGAAGCCCCGAGCAGCGGGGCGCACGGCGCTTCCTTCGTCCGCATCCTGGGACTCCCTGGCCCGCCGCTACGACGCCCCCCTTTCCCGGGCCTTCACCCCCTGTAGCATCCCAATCTGTTCCTCCACCGCCGGGGGCTTTAACTTCAGGTTTCCTCACGCCCACGCCGTCCTCCCTTCCTCTCCGCCTCCCGCATGTCCACCATCGCCGCACCACGGGCAACGCACGCTGCCCGGGCCGAGCATTCGCCGGCACTGGACGCGCACGTCCGGTCTTTCGCCGCCCAGAGCTCCCTTTGCGAGGGACAGCGCGTCCTGGCCGCCCTGCTGACCCGCAGCTTCGAGGAATATGCCAGGCCGTTCAGGCTGCTGCCCGTTCTTCTGTCGGTGGTGTTCGCGGGGCTGCTCGCGTTCGCCTGCTTCGCCGTGTTCTTCGTGGTCGGGCATTTCATCGTGGGGCTTGGCAGCGTTCAGGTCGCGAACGGGTTCATCGTCGTCCTTTCGGGCCTGATGGTGGGGACCGGCTTCTGGATGAAGTCGAGCTACTACGAGAGCGACGTCATGCTCTCTGTCGACGAGGAGAAGCGGCTGGATCATCTGCGGATCGGCCGTCTCGACGACCTTCTCAACACCAACCGGGTGACGTTCCCGCTGCTTCTTCTTTGCGTGTTGCTGTTCCTGCACACGGCGGTGCTCCGTGCATCTCCGAACGTGCTGGACATGGAGCAGAGCGTCGGCACGTCCCTCAACGCCGCCCAGTGCTTGATGCTGGCCCTGGACAATGCGCTGCGAGGGCTGTTGCTGGATACGCTCGAGGTTTACCAGGTGCAGGTCTTCCCTCATCCGATCGAGCTTTCGGCGATCGGGAAGCCGGTCTTTCTGGCATTCAGGTATGTAGAAACCGGCTTCGCGGTGATCCTCCTGCTGGCGCTCTGGCAGAGAAGGCGCCTCGTGAAGCACATCCGCACGTTCCCCAGGGACAACTCGGCGGAGTCGCTCGCCGACTGGATTGAATCGCTTTGCAGGTCCACCGATGTTCTGCACAGGAGGTATGGCGACGAGGTGCTTTTTCTCACCATCGCGGAAGAGTACATCCGTGGGAACACCCAGGTGGTGAAGATGCTCACCCACCAGTTCAACCAGGCGTACGTCTCCAACGAGGTGCGAGACCTGTTTCGAACGGGGGAGGACGAGCCTCTCTTCGAGCCGAAGGCGGCGGCTGGGTGAGGGAACGCCTCGGAATGACCGTCCCTTGCGGGTGGTGGTTCTCGCCGCGCGCGAGTGCTTCGCGGGCGGGTGGTTCTCCCCGTCCCTGCGCGGTTCGCGAAAGAGGGACCGGGGGTGAGGAGCCCGGGGTTGACCGTGCCCCACCGCGGCGCCTACGTTCGCATCGCTTTACGCGTGATCCGCACCTGATCCACTGGACCGTACAGACGCCGCGCCGATGATCCAGGGCGACGCCGACGCCATCGTCCGCCAGATCCTCGATCGCCTGAACCAGGACGTGCTGGCCGAAACCGGCGGGCGCATCCTGGGCGCCTTCGTGGTCGCCTGGCTGTCGTACTGGGCGCTCAAGCTGGTGCTGCGGCGCATCGACCAGCAGATCACCGCGCAGGCGGGCGCCGGCGCCGCCCTTCCGCCTCAGCTGCAGCGCACCCGCACGCTGCTGAGCCTGCTGCGCAGCGTGGGCGTGGTGCTGATCGTCGTGATGTTCCTCTTCATGACGCTCAACGCCATGGGCGTGCAGCTGGGCCCGCTGCTGGCCGGCGCGGGCGTGGTGGGCCTCGCCGTCTCGTTCGGCGCGCAGTCGCTGGTGAAGGACGTGATCAGCGGCCTGTTCATGCTCTTCGAGAACCAGTTCGGCGTGGGCGACGTCATCCGCATCGAAGGGGTGAGCGGGGCGGTGGAGCAGATGACGCTGCGCGTGGTCGTGCTGCGCGACGTCTACGGCGTGGTGCACATCGTGCCCAACGGCGAGATCAAGAAGGTGAGCAACCTCACCCGCAGCTGGGCGCGGGTGGTGCTGGACGTGGGCGTGGCGTACCGCGAGGATCCCGACCGCGTGATGGCCGTTCTGCGCGAGGTGGGCGACACGCTGTACCAGGACGAGAACTGGCGGCCGCTGCTGGTGGAGCCGGTGGAGGTGCCGGGGATCGAGAACCTGGCGGACTCGGCGGTCACCATCCGCGTGATGGCCAAGACGCTGCCGCTCAAGCAGTGGGACGTCGCCCGCGAGCTGCGGCGGCGCATCAAGGTGCGCTTCGACCAGGAGGGGATCGAGATCCCCTTTCCGCACCAGACGGTGTACTGGGGAGAGGGGCAGCAGCCCGCGGCCTTCGCGGGACTCATCCCCCCGCGCATGGGCGACACGGACCCGCCGGAGGGAACGTCTTCCTTCCATCCATCGAGCGCGAACGACGATGAATCCGGGTAGCAGGCGATGTAGGTCGGCCCGCCGGTAGCCAGACGGCCGCACTCCGCGCGGGCGTACGTTCCGCGCGCACCCATCGACTGCGATCTCAGGACAGGAAACGATGCCGCTCCGCTTCTACAACACCCTTACGCGACGCGAGGAAGAGTTCGTCCCCATCGAAGAGGGCAGGGTGGGGATGTACGTGTGCGGCCCCACGGTGTACGCGCCGCCGCACATCGGCAACATGCGCACGTTCTTCTTCGCGGACGTGCTGCACCGGTACCTGGAGTACCGGGGCTACGAGGTGCGGTTCGTGATGAACCTCACCGACGTGGACGACAAGACCATCCGCGGCGCCCTGCGCGACGGGGTGACGCTGAACGAGTACACGCGCCCGTTCATCGACGACCTGTTCCGCAACTTCGAGCAGCTGGGCATCCACCGCGCCGACGTGCACCCGCGGGCCACGGACTACGTCGACGGGATGGTCGACGTCATCCGCCGGCTGGAGGAGCGCGGGCTGGCGTACGTGGCGGAGGGCTCCGTCTACTACGACATCTCGGAGTTCGCCGACTACGGCAAGCTGTCGAAGGTGGACGTCTCCGCCGGCCGCCGCGGCGAGCGCGTGGCGGCGGACGAGTACGACAAGGACGACGTGCGCGACTTCGTGCTCTGGAAGGCCGTCAAGCCCGAGGACGAGCAGGTGGGCGCGGCGTGGGACACGCCGTGGGGGCGCGGGCGCCCGGGGTGGCACATCGAGTGCTCGGCCATGAGCATGCAGGAGCTGGGCGAGACCTTCGACATCCACGCGGGCGGGGTGGACCTCATCTTTCCCCACCACGAGGACGAGATCGCGCAGTCCGAGGGCGCCACCGGCAAGCCGTTCGTGCGTTACTGGCTCCACGGCGAGTTCCTGCTGCTGGAGGGCGACAAGATGGCCAAGTCCACCGGCAACATCTTCAACCTCCAGGACCTCGTGGACCGCGGGGTGAAGCCGTCGTCCATCCGCTACCTGTTCCTGACGGCGCACTACCGCAGCAAGCTGAACTTCACCTTCGGGGGGCTGGAAGCCGCGGCGGAGGCGGTGCGGCGCATCCGCGACGCGCGCGACCGGCTGCGCGACCACCCGGCGGCGCGCGACCCGGACCCGATGGACACGCCCGTGCTGCACCCGGCGGCGGACGAGGCGCTGGCGGCGTTCACGGCGGCGATGGACCAGGACCTGAACAGCAGCGTGGCGCTGGCGGCGCTGCACGAGCTGGTGAGCCGCGTGAACGCGCGGCTGCACGAGCTGGGCGGCCGGCCCATCAGCCAGGCGGAGCGCGACGCGGCGCTGCGCGCGATGGAGCGGATCGACTCGGTCTTCGGCTTCGTGGCGCTGGCGGACCGCGAGAACGTGGTGGACGCGGAGCTGGCGGCGTGGGTGGAGGAGCGCCTCGCGGCGCGGCAGGCCGCCCGGCAGGCGCGCGACTTCGCCGCGGCGGACGCCATCCGCGGCGAGATCGCGGCGCGCGGCGTGGTCATCGAGGACACGGCGCAGGGCACGCGCTGGAAGCTGTCGGCGTAGGGGCCCCTCCCCCCGGCCCGCCCCCCGCACAAACTGCGTGCGGAGAGGGGGAGAACGGCGAGCGGGGTGGATGGTGCCGCGCGGGGCACGCCCCCTCCGGGCTCGCATTACGCGCCCACCTCCCCCAAAAACCCCTGGGAGAGGTGGGGCGGGCGCTGAAATCCTGCCCCTGGACCCGCACCCCTCCGGCTGCAGCCGGGTACCTCACTCCCGACCCCTCTCCCGGAGACGGACTCTCCTCCGTTGCCTTCTTCTCCGCAAACGATGACCGATGCGCTCCCGGAGGTCCGGCTGTGGGAAGAGGCCCGGGAGTGCGGCGCCTGCGGCTCGGCGCGCACGCTCGCGGCGGGGAGGGTGTGCGGAAAGCGCTACGTGCGCTGCGCGGAGTGCGGGGTGGTGCGGCTGTACGACCGCGTGGCGGAGGACCAGCTGCACCGGCTGTACGCGGGGTACTATCCCGGCCCCGATCCCACCCCGGACGAGCTGCGGCTCCAGCTCGCCAACCCCACCTTCGCGCACCGGCTGCGCCGGCTGGAGGCGGCGCTCCCCGCGGGGCGGCACCGCATCTTCGAGGTGGGGTGCGGGGACGGCAACTTCCTGGCGTTCCTGCGCGCCAGCGGGTGGAAGGTGTACGGCTCGGAATACGACGCGGAGACCGCCGCGCTCGTCCGCCGGCGGCACGGGATCGAGCTCTTCGTGGGGGACGTGGCGGACGAGGTGCCTCCGGGCGCGCCCTTCGACGCGGTGGCGGCGTACCACGTGCTGGAGCACGTCTACCACCCGGCGGAATGGCTGCGCGCCGTGCGGCGGATGCTGGCGCCCGGCGGCGTGGTCCACCTGCAGGTGCCCAACCACGCCTCGCTCACCCGCCGGCTCACCGGCCGCGCGTGGGCGTCGGTGATGTTCCCCCAGCACGTCTACTTCTACACCCCCGCCACCCTCGACGCGCTGCTGCGGCGCGAGGGCTTCGCGCCGCTCGGGACGACGACGTGGGACCCGTGGCACGGCCCCGGGACCGTCTCCGCCTCGCTGGTGAACCAGGCGCGGCGGATGACGGGCCGCGGCCTGCCGTGGGCGGATCCGCTCGCCGGTGACGGCGGAACGCGCGTCCAGGCGTCCACCGGGTCATCGACCGCGGGCGGAAGGCCGCGGTTCGCGCGGCGGGTGCTGGACGCGGTGTCGGCGCGGCTGGCGCGGGCGGAGGCGGCGGCGGGCGCGGGGGCGGTGGTGGACGTGGTGGCGCGGGTGGAGTGATTCGACGGCGAACGCGTTCGTGCGTGGCTTCGAGGGTAGCGCAGGCGGTAGAGCGTCAGCCTTCCAGGCTGAGTGTCGTGGGTTCGAGCCCCGCGGGGTGGTCAGAACCGGCCGATCCCGTTAGTTTTGTGGCCGTTCCGCCACCTTAGCTCAGCTGGTAGAGCACCGCACTTGTAATGCGAAGGTCGTCGGTTCGATTCCGACAGGTGGCTCTCCGGGTGGCCGCCCGCCGGCCGCGCACGATTGCGCAAGTGCCGGCGTTCCATTAGGTTTGCCACCTCCCCGCGCGGCGTTCCGGCGCGGATCTGCGGGAGTAGCTCAGTTGGTAGAGCGTCAGCCTTCCAAGCTGATTGTCGCGGGTTCGAGTCCCGTCTCCCGCTCTCGATGACCCGAACCCCCGCCGCGCCTTCGCGGCGGGGGTTCGGGCGTTCTCGTCGTGCTCCTGCAGCCGCGGCGTCGCCGCACCTTCCGCCCACCGGAGACTCCACCGTGTCCGGATCGATCCCACCGCGCGGCTTCGTGCTGATCTGCCTGGCGCTGGCCGCCTGCAGCGGCGACGCGGCCACGGTGCCCGTGCCGCAGGGGCCCGTCTCGTTCGAGATCGTGAGCGGCGACGACCAGACGGGGGTGGTGGGCGAGAAGCTCTCCGACCCGCTGCGGGTGCGGGTGGTGGACGCGACGGGGAAGCCGCTCGCCGGCCGCGTGGTGAACTTTCGCGTGGCGGCGGGCGGCGGCGAGGTGTTCGCCGGCGCCGCGCTCTCCGACGCCCAGGGGATGGTCGCGGAGCGCTGGACGCTGGGCCGCGCCGCCGGCGACAGCCAGCGGGTGGAGGTGCGCTCCGTGACCAGCGCGGGAGAGGAGCAGGTGCACGCCGTCTTCCGGGCGCGCGCGGTGCCGGGGGAGCCCGTGAGCGTCTCCGCGGGCGACTACTACTTCGACGCGCTGCGCGACACCGTCCAGCTCACGGCCCGGGTCCGCGACCGCTTCTCCAACCTGGTTCCCGACGCGCCGCTGTTCTGGCGGGTGCAGGGCGGCGACTCCACCGTGGTGAAGGTGACCCCGGAGGGGCTGGCGGAATCGCGCAGGAACGGCGACCGGATGGTGTTCGTCCGCGTGCTGGGTACCGAGGCGCTGATCCGCGACACGGCGCAGGTGTTCGTGAACCAGGTGGCGATGTCGCTGGTGGTGAGCCCCGACACCGCGGTGATGAAGGCGGGCGCCACGCGCCAGTTCACCGCCGTGGCGTACGACCGCAACGGCCAGCCGCTCCCCGCGGGCCCCACCGGGTGGAAGACCACCGACGCCGGTGTGGCGCGGGTCTCCTCCGCCGGCGTGGTGACCGCGGTGGCGCCGGGAAGCGCGGTGATCACGGCCACCAGGAGCGGATTCCAGGACACGGCGACGGTCACCGTCGTGCCCTAGCCCTGCCTGACGGACAGGGACGGGAAGCGGGCCCCCC
>DATAAG010000032.1:0-6384 GCA_036260235.1 Longimicrobium sp. | reverse complement strand
GCGCCGATCCTGTAGGACGAAAGACGTCTCGCACGAATCTCTCGTCCCCATCAACCTCCCCCAGGGGTTTTTGGGGGAGGTGGGCGAGTCATGCGAGCCCGGAGGGGGCGCGGCGGCTCGCACCAGACCCTTTCCATTCAGGGAGGCGCCCCCCGGATCTTGCCGCCCGCTCACGAGCATGCACGCCGACCGAAGAATCTGTACGCTGGTCGGCAGGATCCCGCGGTTACGGTGAGTTCCCCGGACGATGTCCGGGGCGGGTTCCGCGCGAGGGGCGGGAGATTCTTCGGTCGCGCCACAGGCTCCGTGCTCATCCGTCGGTTCGGCGCGGGCGCTCCCTCAGAATGACAGGTGTTTTTTCGGATCTGGTATCACGCACTCACGCACTCTCAGCCCCGCTGTTCGGCGCCGCTGATCCGGCGCACGGCAGCGGAAATCCACGCTCCCTGCCCATCTGTGAGAAGGTGGTTCCCAACTCAACAGGCACGGAGCATCATGGAAACAGACACGCTTCTGGCGATCTCGCTCATCGGGTTCGGCGTACAGCAGTTCCTGCAGGTCGTGGCGGATCCGATCGCGTCCGTCATCATCAGCAGTCGGTCGCAGCCGGTGCCGGGAAATGGCGGACTGAAGGTGCTTCCCGGCGGGATCTCCGACACGGACGCCAAGAAGGCGTTCATGGGCCTGCTCTCGTTTTTCCTGGGTCTGTTCATCGTCCTCTCCGCCGGCAAGGACCTCCTGCTGCTGCAGGCACTCCAACTCGAGCCTCTTCCACCCCGGTGGCTGGACGTCTTCGTGAGCGCGCTCACCATCGCGGCGGGCACTGAAGGCGCCAACTCGGTGCTCAAGCTGCTGCAGTACGCCAAGGACGCCGTCAAGCTGCGCACGCCCGAGCGCGGCGCGCAGGACTCACCCGTCCGTCCCGAGCGCCTGGGCCTGGCAGGGCGCGCGGGCGCGGAGGAGGCGGACGTGGACGAGACGCCCAACCTGGGCGACGACGCCGCCGCGGTCGCCGAGACGGAGGGTGACCCCGTGCCCGCCGGGACCCGGATGACGGAACCGGCCGCCGAGAGGACGGAGAAGTCGGCCGACGAGGCCGAGCTGGCGACTGCCGCCGCCGTCAGCTGGCGCGCCGCGGAATGCCTGCTGAAGCTGCGCGCGCAGGTGAACCAGCGCGCGCCCAACCGCAGCAAGCGGGCGGACGGCCTGATCGGGGACGCGGCACACGCGCGCCGAACCTCCGACCACAATCCATGGGTACGGGACGGCGGCCGTGGCGTGGTGACCGCCATCGACATCACCCACGACCCGGCGCGCAACTGCGACGCGGGAAAGATCGCCGAAGCCATCCGCGTCTCGCAGGACCCGCGGGTCAAGTACATCATCTTCAACCGCCGGATCGCCAGTTCGGCGCCCAGGGGTGGGCGTCCGGCGTGGGCGTGGAGGCCATACTCGGGCGCAAACCCGCACACCAGCCACGTGCACATCTCCGTGCAACCGGAAAAAAGGCTCTACGATTCGACGGACGCGTGGAAGCTGTAGTCCCGGCGGCCACGACCACACCGACGCGACACGGCTGGACACACAAAAGGGGCCGCCCTCCACGAGGAAGGCGGCCCCTCACGCACTAACGCACTCACGCACTCTCTCAGCCGACCAGCTCGGTCCCGCTGAAGAAGAAGGCGATCTCGATAGCGGCGTTCTCGTCGGAATCCGAGCCGTGCACGGCGTTCTTGCCCTTGCTCTCCGCGTAGAGCTTGCGGATGGTGCCCTCGGCGGCCTCCGCCGGGTCCGTGGCGCCGATGGTGTCGCGCCACTTCTGCACCGCGTTCTCCGCCTCCAGCGCCAGCACCACCGCCGGCCCGCTGGACATGAACTCCACCAGCTCGCCGTAGAAGCCGCGCTCGCGGTGCACCTCGTAGAACTTCTGCGCCTGCGGCAGGCTGATCTGCGTCAGCTTCATCCCCAGGATGCGAAAGCCCGCCTGCTGGATGTGGGCGATGATCTTGCCGGCGTGCCCGGCCTGCACGGCGTCGGGCTTGATGATGGCGAAGGTACGGCGGCTCACGGATCTATTCCTCTTCCACGGGTTCGATGGGGGACGCGGCGAACCCGAACACCTTGCGCAGGATGTCGCCGCGGGTCAGAAAGCCGGTGAGCTGCCCCTCGTGCACCACCGGCAGGCGCTCGATGTCCTTGCTCACCAGCATGGAGGTCACCTCCGCCAGCGCCTGGTCCTCGGAGACGCAGATCACCGAGCGCGACATCACGTCGCGCACCCGCGTCTCGCTCCACGCCGCGGCGCTGGCCTCCGCCGGCCGCTGCACGCTGCCCAGGAAGTGGCGCAGCAGGTCGCGGTCCGTCACCATCCCCAGCACCTGCCGGTCCTGGCCGACCACGGGGATGGCGCGCAGCCGGTGCTCCGCGATCAGGTCCAGCACCTCCTGCACCGGCGCGTCGGGGCTGGTGCGAAAGACGCGCTGCGTCATCACGTCGCGCACCCGCAGCCGCGGCTCGATGGTGATCTCGCGGATCTGCGCGATCTGCAGCACCTCCGCCGGCGAGCTGGCCGCCACCAGCCGGTCCACCACGTCGTCGTGGCGCAGCACCCGGGCGATGGCGGCCACCGTCTGCAGGTACAGGTCGGCGGCGCTGAGCGGGGCCAGGACCAGCACCACCACCTGCGCCACCGCGTCCACGTCGTCGGGCGACTCCGGCAGCGGCGAGGGCGAGACGCCCAGCGCCACCTGCAGCGTATCGACCGCGTCGGTGCGCAGGTGGGGCAGCAGCACGCGGTTGCCCACGTGGATCAGGTCGCGCACCCGGCTCTCGGAGAACATCCGCTGCAGCTTCTCCGGCTCGGTGACGTCGCCGGAGCGCACCAGCAGCTGCGCCAGGTGCATCACGGCGTCGTAGACCGACGCCGCGGGAAGCGGGGCCACCACGTGCTCCGGACGGAGGATCTCCGTCAGGCGCACCTCGCGCCCCGCCGGCCTGCCGCTCTCGCTCAAAGCCGTTCCTGGATCAGGCCCACGACATCCAGCGGCCGCGTCGCCACGCCGATGCCGTTGTCGCGGAAGGCCTGAATCTTCTCCTCGGCCGTCCCCGCGCTGCCGCTGATGATGGCGCCCGCGTGCCCCATCCGCCGCCCCGGGGGCGCCGTCTGCCCGGCGATGAAGCCGACGACGGGCTTCGTCACGTTCTCCTTGACGTAGCGCGCGGCGTCCTGCTCGTCCGTGCCGCCGATCTCGCCGAGCATCACGATCGCCTTCGTCTCCGGGTCCGCCTCGAAGGCGGCCAGGCAGTCGATGAACGACGTCCCGTTCACCGGGTCGCCGCCGATCCCCACGCAGGTGGTGGTGCCGATCCCCGCGCCCTTGAGCTTGTAGACCACCTCGTAGGTCAGCGTCCCGCTCTTGGAGACCAGGCCGACGGGGCCGGGCTGGGTGATGTGGCCGGGGATGATCCCCACCTTGCTCCTGCCGGCGGAAAGGAGCCCGGGGCAGTTGGGGCCCAGCAGCCGCGCGCCCTTCTCCTTCACGTACGGGTAGACGCGCGTCATGTCCAGCACCGGCACGCCCTCGGTGATGCAGACGATGAAGCCCACCCCCGCGTCCGCCGCCTCGAACATGGCGTCCGCGGCGAAGGCGGGGGGCACGTAGATCACGGAGCTGTTGGCGCCCGTCGCCTGCACCGCCTCGGAGACGGTGTTGAAGATCGGCACGCCCTCGAAGGTCTGCCCGCCCTTCCCCGGCGTGACCCCGGCGACCACCTTCGTGCCGTACTCCATCATCTGCCTGGTGTGGAACGAGCCGTCGCGGCCCGTGATCCCCTGGACGATGAGCTTCGTCGACTGGTCGATGAAGATGCTCACTGGACCTCTCCCTTCGCCGTCGCGACGGCCTTCTGCACCGCCTCGTCCATGTCGGTCATGGCGCTGAAGCCGGCGTCGGCCAGGATCTTCACCGCGATCTCCTCGTTGGTGCCGGTCAGGCGAATGACGATGGGCACGTTGATGTCGATCATCTTCGTGGCCGTGACGATGCCGTTGGCGACGTCGTCGGTGCGGGTGATGCCGCCGAAGATGTTGAACAGGATGCACTTCACGTTGGGATCGGTGGTGATGATCCTGAGCGCGTTCACCACCTTCTCCGGGTTGGACGAGCCGCCGATGTCCAGGAAGTTGGCGGGCTCGCCGCCGTAGTACTTCACCAGGTCCATCGTCGCCATCGCCAGCCCGGCGCCGTTCACCACACACCCCACGTCGCCGTCCAGCTTGATGAAGGTGAGCCCCGCCTCGCGCGCCTGCACCTCCGCCGGCGCCTCGGAGCTCTCGTCGCGCAGCGCCTCGATCTCGGGCCGGCGGAAGAGCTCGTTGTCGTCGATGTTGAACTTGGCGTCGATGGCCTTCACCGTGCCGTCGGGCGTGGTGATCATCGGGTTGATCTCCGCCAGCGAGCCGCCGGCCTCCACGAACGCCGTGTAGAGCTGCTGGAGGATCTTCGCCGCCGCGCGCTGCTGCTTGACGTCGCTGTACAGCTTCGTCGCCAGGAAGTACGCCTGGTGCGGCAGGAACCCGTAGCGGGTGTCGACGGCGAGCCTGGTGATCTTCTCCGGCTCGGTGGCGGCAACCTCTTCGATGTCGATGCCGCCGGCGGCGCTGACCATCCAGACGGGCGCCTTGCTCGCGCGGTCCATGATGATGCCCACGTACGCCTCGCTGGCGATGTCTTCCGCCGGGGCGATGAGCACCTTCTGGACGGTGAGCCCCTTGATCTGCATCCCCAGGATGGCGCCGGCCTTTTCGCGGGCCTCTTCGGGCGTCTGGGCCAGCTTTACGCCGCCGGCCTTGCCGCGGCCGCCGGCGTGCACCTGGGCCTTGATGACCACGGCCCCGCCGAGGCGCCGGGCGATCTCTTCCGCCTGCTCGGGCGTGGTGGCCACCTCGCCCATGGGGACCGGGATCCCCTGCGCGACCAGCAGCTCCTTCGCCTGGTACTCGTGGATGTTCACGGACGATGCGTCCTTCGGTTGAATGAAAAGCGCGAGTGGCGTCCGGCCCCCCGCCGGCGGTTGAAACCGCTGCTGCAACGTCACGAAGTCCGCCTGCGCGGACTGCGCACCGCGAGCTTCCTCGCGGGGCTGCATGGAGTGCGTGAGCGCGGGGAGAGCGGACGCTGCCGTTCACTCACGCACTGACGCACTCACGCACTAACGCACTATTTCCGTCCCCGCCTGCCCCGCCACCGCCTCGCGTCCCTGGTCCAGCCGGGCGATGATGGCGCGCGCGCCGCCGCCGCGCACGAAGTCGGCCGCGGCCTCCACCTTGGGCGCCATGCTCCCCTCGCCCAGCTCGCCACTGGCGAGGAGCGCGTCCGCCTCCGCCAGCGTCAGCCGGTCGACGGCGGCCTGCGTGGGCTTGCCGAAGTCGCGGTAGACGCGGTCCACGTCGGTGAGGATCACCAGCACCTCCGCGCCGATGTCGCGGCCCAGGATGGCGGCGGCGCGGTCCTTGTCCACCACCGCGTCGATCCCCTCCAGCCCCCACCGCTCGTGCACGTACACGGGGCACCCGCCTCCCCCCGCCGCGATCACCAGGTGCCCCTGCGCCACCAGCGCGCGGATCATCTCGCGCTCCACGATGGCCGTGGGACGGGGGCTGGGGACCACGCGGCGCCAGCCGCCCCGGGTCTCCGCCACCTCGCCGCCCATCTCCGCCGCCAGCTCGCGGGCGGTGGCCTCGTCCATGGTCCGGCCGATGGGCTTGGTGGGGCGCTGCAGCTCCGGATCGTCCGGATCGACGAGCACCTGGGTGACCATCGTCACCACCTGCCGACCGACCCCGTTGCGGTGCAGCGCGTTCTGCAGCGACTGCTGGATCATGTACCCGATCCACCCCTCCGTCGCCGCCACCAGCACGCCCAGCGGCAGCGGGGGGACGATGTGCCGCGCGTGCTCGTTGCGGATGAGCGCGTTGCCCACCTGCGGTCCGTTGCCGTGCACGATGGCGATGTGCCACCCCTCGCGCGCCAGCTCCACCACGGCGCCCAGCGACTCGCGCGTGTGCCTGAACTGCTGCGTGATGGTGCCTTCTTCGCCCGGCTGCGCCAGGGCGTTGCCCCCCAGCGCGATCACGATGGTCTTGCTGTGCATCCACCCTCTACGGCGGGCCGACATTCTATGCCCGCCGCACAGGGGCGGCAAGCTGGTTCCGTGTCAACGACTTCGCTGCGGCTCCTCCCCGGTGGGCCCCTCCCCCCGGCCCCCTCCCCGCTCGTTCCTCGCGGAGAGGGGGAGAACGGCGGTTCGTGCACGGTAGCGGGCACCGTGCCGGGCGCGGGCCCTCACCCGCGGCCTGGCGCCGCCCCCTCTCCCGCAAGCGGG
>DATAAG010000031.1:0-2684 GCA_036260235.1 Longimicrobium sp. | reverse complement strand
AGAGAGAGAGAGAGGACGTCAGCGGAGCATGCGGCGCAGGCGGGCGTCGCCGCCGGCCCAGAGGGTGGAGAGCGCGCCGCGCCACCGGGCGGCGGTGGCGGCGTCGCCGCTGGCAGCGGCCAGCTCCATCCGCAGCCGCATGGCGCGCAGCAGTCCGAGCGTCTCTTCCACGCGGTCCAGGACCTTCTCCGGCACCACCTCCAGCGCCAGCAGGCTGCGGTCCAGTTCGCGGACCGCCTGCGCCGTGTCGCCCAGCGCCAGCCACACCTCCGCCTCGGCGGGCACGTAGTCCAGCGTCAGGTCGCCGGGAAAGCGGCGGCCCCGCCCTTCCGTCAGCGACGCCAGCCGCGCCCGCGCGGCGGCCGTGTCGCCCCGGGCCAGCGCCTGCTGCACCTGCACCAGCCACCCCGCCTCCTCCAGCGGCGCGGCGCGCACCCGCGCCAGGCTCCCCCGGTGAAAAGACTGCCGCCGCACCGGGTTGAGCAGCGCCGAGCGTACCACGGCGCGTTCGGCGGGCTCCACGAGGGCATCCACCAGCCGCAGCAGCTCCGCCTCCGCCTCGCCCGCCTCCGGCTCCACCGCCAGCGCACCGAACAGCAGCGCATCCCTCGCCGGCGGCACCAGCGGCGCGGGCACCTTCACCGACGGCCTGGAAAGCGTGCGGAAGGTCGCTTCGGGCGCGGCGGTGCGCAGGAGCGCGCGCGCCAGCTCCAGCCGGCCGGTCAGCACGGCCAGCGGCGCCAGGGCCCCTGCCTGGTGCGGAGACGGGTTGCGCCACTGGCGCAGCGCGGAGTCCGCAGCCGCCCGCGCGCGGGCGAACTCGCCCGTGCGCACCCACAGCCGAACCTGCAGAACGGCGAGCCGCAGCCGCTGGTCGCCGTCGCGGGCCAGGGCGCGCGCCTGGGCCAACTCGCCGAGCGCCGAGGGCTGTCCCCGGGCCGCGCGGAACTGCCCCTGCGCCTCCAGCGCCAGCGCCAGCGCCGCGCGCGCCTCCGGGCTCTGCGGATACGCGCGCACCCACTCCGCGGTCACGTCGCGCAGCACCTCGCGGTTGCGCTGGCCGGCCTCGCGGTCGTGGGCGGGCACCGTCTCCTTGAGGATGGCGTGCACCGCCTCCTGGGGCCAGGGAACGAAGGCCAGCGTGTCGCCCTCCAGCGAGGGGTACGCCAGGAACCGGCGCGCCTCCGCACCCCTCCCCGCGAAGCCCTCGCGCAGCGTTCTCTCGTTGGTGCGCAGCAGGTTGGTCAGGCGCGCGAACCCCGCTCCACGAAACGCGAGGTGCGAGGAAGGGACGGTGCGCAGGGCACGGCTGTACGCCTGCACCGCGCGGTGGTAGCTGCCGCGAAAGCGCCATCCCGACGAGCTGGAGGGGTCCGGCACCACGGCCTTGTCCGCGCCGGTGCACTCACCCAGCCCGAACCACGCGGAAAAGTCGCTGCTGTCGCGGGCGATGAGCCGCTCGTACCTCGCGCAGGCGTCGGGGTAACGCTGCTCCGCCAGGGCCATCAGGGCACTCGCCAGCAGCCGTTCGCGCGCGGAGAGCTCCGCGCTGTCCGCCAGCGCGCTGGCCGCATTGGGCCGCCACTGCGCCTCGTCGGAGAGGTCGCGCCACGCCCGCGACTGCGCCAGCCACAGGTGGGCCGCCGCGTACCCCGGGTCCAGCCGCACCGCGCGCTCCAGCTCGGCGCCGGCACGCTCCAGCTCCCAGGTGGACATCGCCAGGCGGCCGCGCTGGTACGCCTGCCACGCCGCCAGCGAGGTGGTGCCGGTGGCCCCGGCGCTCGCGTCGCCCGTGCGCCCCAGCAGCCTCCACGCCAGCGAGCCGAAGCTCGCGGAGACGCCGCGCAGGTCGCGCCCCACCCGGATGGTGCCCGATTGCACCAGGTTGCCCCGGTGGATCAGGTCGTACAGCGCCGCGCGGACGACGATGCTGTCGCCCAGCGGGGTGATCTCGCCCCACACCAGCTTGCCCGCCCCCGCCTCGCGGGCGATGGCGCGCGCCTGGCGCAGGTTCACGGGAACGCCGTTGCGGGCCAGCAAGTCGCGGGCGCGCTGCGGGTCCACCAGCTGCAGGTCCGTCCACCGCGACAGCGCGTCGTGCAGCAGCAGCTCCGCCTGGTCCGGGGTCACGGCCGCCGGCCCGCGCTGCGCGAAGGGGAGGACGATGTACACCGAGTCGACCACCCCCTCGGCGTTGGCGCGCTGCCGCGACGCCACCAGGCCCAGCGCCGTCATCAGCAGCATCGCGGCCCCGCCCGCCAGCGGAGCGAGCCAGTGCCTGCGTCTGGACAACGATGCCGGCGCGGACTCCGGGGCCGGCTTCGCCACGGGCGCGGCCGTGGGGACCGGTGGCGCGGGCGCGGGCGGCAGCACGGCGACCGCGGGAGCGTGGTCCGGCGCCGAAGACGCCTCGCGCAGCCGCCGGGCGAGCTGCTCCACCGCGGCGTCGGGCTCGGCCTCCATCTCCGCCCGCATCAGCGCCGCGTGGGCGGCCGCGTGGCGGATGGCCGCCGCGCGCTCGCCCCCCGCCTCCAGCGCCTGCATGGTCCGCAGGGCCACGCGCGAGCTGAACGGGTCGTGCCGGGCCAGCCGCCTCCACCACTCCGCCGCGCCGCGCCAGTCCCCCTCCGCCTCGCGCGCCACCGCCAGCTGCTCCAGCGCGCGCGCGTACGCGCGCGCCAGCC
>DATAAG010000030.1:0-1866 GCA_036260235.1 Longimicrobium sp. | reverse complement strand
GCTGGCCCGCGAGGTCACGGACGACGGCATCCGCACCGCCTTCCGCGAGCACGAGCGGGAGACGCGGGAGCAGATCGGCAACCTGGACCGCTGCTTCCAGGTGCTGGGCGAAGCGCCCCAGCGCGTCACCTGCCGGCCGGTGGATGGCCTGCGCCAGGAGCACGACCAGTTCGTCCGCGACCGCCCCTCGCGCGAGGTGATGACCATGTTCGCGCTGGGCGCCGAGTCGAAGACGGAGGGATTCGAGATCGCCTCGTACCGCGCGCTGGTGAACATGGCCGGCGTGCTGGGCGAGCAGGAGTGCGCGCGCCTGCTGCAGGAGAACCTGCGCCAGGAAGAGGCGATGGCCGAGCGCGTCGATCAGCTCAGCCGCGACGTGGGGCGGCAGATGCAGGAGACGATGCGGTAGCGCCGCACCGGAGCTGCATTCCCACGCAGAGCAGCAGAGGTGCAGAGAAGCAGAGGAAGACGATCGCCGTTCTGCCTTTCTGCTGCTCTGCTGCTCTGCTCCTCTGCGTGAGAGCACTGTCTGCCCGATTACTGCCCGCGTATCTTTCCGCCGCACCACACGGACTCCCCGTCCGCATCCATCCCTTCCCCCTTCCGCGAGAGGCCCCTGCCGATGCGCCGGCGTTTTCAGCAGGTGGACGTCTTTTCCCCGTATCCGTTCTCCGGCAATCCGCTCGCCGTGGTGGTGGACGGCGAGGGGCTCTCCACGGAGGAGATGCAGCACTTCGCCCGCTGGACCAACC
The DNA here is from genome assembly GCA_036260235.1 of Longimicrobium sp. Lineage (GTDB taxonomy): Bacteria > Gemmatimonadota > Gemmatimonadetes > Longimicrobiales > Longimicrobiaceae > Longimicrobium. The sequence goes on along the minus strand of DATAAG010000030.1, from coordinate 1,114 downwards.
TGTCGGAGACCACGTTCCTCCTGCCGCCCACCTCGCCGGAGGCCGACTACCGGGTGCGGATCTTCACCCTGGCGCGGGAGCTTCCCTTCGCGGGGCACCCCACGCTGGGCTCCTGCCACGCGTGGCTCTCGGCGGGCGGCGTTCCGCGGGACGCCGGACGCATCGTGCAGGAGTGCGGGGCGGGGCTGGTCCCCGTCCGCCGCGGCGAGCACGGGCTGGCGTTCGCCGCACCGCCGCTGCTGCGCAGCGGCCCGGTGGACGAGGCGTTCGTGGAGCAGGTGGCGGCCGTGCTGGGGATCGGCCGCGGGGAGATCGTGGACGCGCAGTGGGCGGACAACGGGCCGGGGTGGGTGGCGGTGCTGCTGAAGGACGCGGACGCCGTGCTGGCGGTGGAGCCCGACTTCGCGCGCTGGTCCGGCGAGGGGAGCCTGGACGTCGGGATCGTGGGACCGTATCCGCCGGGTTCGGAGTGCGCGTGGGAGGTGCGCGCCGTCTTCAGCGACGAGCAGGGCGGAATGCGGGAGGATCCGGTGACGGGGAGCCTGAACGCCTCCCTGGCGCAGTGGCTGCTGGCCAGCGGCCGCGCCACGGCGCCGTACGTCGCCAGCCAGGGCACGCGGCTGGGGCGTCGTGGCCGTCCGCGCATCGAGCAGGATGCGGACGGCACCGTCTGGGTGGGCGGCCCCGCCGTCACCTGCATCCAGGGCGAGGTGGAGCTGTAGGGGTGGGGCAGCCCGGCCGCCATCTTCCTGACGCCGAAACGGCGAACCCTGTCATTCTGAGGAAGGCGCCGCCCGGTGCTCTCGTTGGATCGGGGAGCCTCCGGCGCCGACCGAAGAATCTGTATGCTGGGCGGCAGGATTTCGCGGTTGCGCGGTGTTCCCGGGCGTTGCCCGGGGGGGATTCGGCGCGAGGGGCGGGAGATTCTTCGGCCGCGCTGGATGCTGCGTGCGCACCCGCGGGTTCGGCGCGCGCGCTCCCTCCTAAGCTTGACTTTCGCCTTTCAGGCGGCGTAAGCCAGGGCCTGCACCCAGTGCTCGAGTAGCCGGGCTGGAATTGTGGCGCTCTCCCGGTCTGACGGGGAGCACGACATAAATTCGCTCGCCCAGAGCCG
>DATAAG010000029.1:0-2831 GCA_036260235.1 Longimicrobium sp. | reverse complement strand
CTCTCCGTCACCCGGGGCTGGCTCCCGCGGTACCAAGCCAGCCCCTCGGCTCTGCCGGCAAGATCCTTCGGTTGGCGCCAGAGTGCGGTGTGAACGCCAGGGCAGGCGCGGCGCCTCCCTCAGGAAGACAAGGCTCGGGTGCGGTTTGGCAACACCCTCTCAGGAAGACAAGGCTCGGAAGCCTGGGGTTCAGCAACACCCTCTCAGGAAGACCAGCATCCTCTTCCCGCATTCTTTGTCCGCCGTCAGCAAAGGCCCTGTCTCACACGAGATCAGCGGAGTCAGCGGAGTGGTTTCCGCTCGACGCCGTTGGCGCCGTGTGAGGCAAATCGGCTCCCGTCAGCTGCCGGTGCGGCCCAGGCGCTCCAGCGCATGGCGGTGCGCCGCCGTCAGCGCGTCCGCGGCGGGGACGGCCACGTCCGGCTGGATGCCGACGCCCTCCCAGCCGCGGCCCGTGCGCGGGTCCGTGACGCGCGTGAAGGTGATGCTGGCGACAAGGCCGTGGCCCACGGGGATGAACTCGTTGTTGCGTCCCCCGCCGCGCGTCCGCTGGCCCACGATGGTGGCGCGGCCCAGGCTCTGGAGGATGAAGGACAGCGACTCCGCCGCGGAGAACGACCCCTCGTCCACCAGCACGTACAGCGGCACGTCCAGCCGCCGCGGGCCCGGGACCGCGTCCAGCGCGCGGCGCACCACCGTCTGGTTCTCGCTGCGGTTGTACACCTGCACCAGCGGCGTTCCCGGCGCCACGAAGTAGCTGACGATGTGGTCCACCATCGTCGCCGCGCCGCCGGGAACGCCGCGCAGGTCCAGGATCACCGCGTCGGCGTCGGCGGTCTGCCGCAGGGCGGCGGTGGCGGCCTCCAGCGCGGCGGGCGTGGGCCGCAGCGGCCCGGCGATGCGCACGTACGCCACGTTCCCGGAGAGCCGCTCCACCCGCTCGAAGCCCTGGTGCGCCGGCGCCGCGCCCGGCTGCATCATCCCCGGCCCGCCCACCGTCACCCGCAGGTGCCGGTCGCCGTTCACCGCCTGCAGGTCCTGCGTGAGCGCCGCCGCGAACGCCTGCGGCGCGGTCGCCGCGGCGTACGCGCCCGCGCGCTGCCGCTCCCGCAGCCGGTCCGCGATCATCCGTCCCGTGTCCGCCGCCACGTACATCTCCTCCAGCAGCTCGCCGATCCTGTCCACCACCCCCTGCTGGTCCGCGGCGGTCAGCGGCGCGCCCCGAGCCGCCGCGGAAGCCGCGGCTGGCCCCGCGCCCGGACCCGGCCCGTCCTGCCCCGCGCGCGCGAACCCGACGATGCGGTGCGGCGGCGCCGCCTGCATCCGCACGGCGATGTTCTCCCGCGCATCCCCGCTGCGCAGCCGCACGATCACGTCCGCGTCGATCCCCGCCGCCTCGAAGCCGGCGATCTGCCACCTCCCCGCCGGCCCCAGCCGCGCGATCGCCCGGTCCACCGCCGTCTCCATGGGCCCGGCGACGAAGGCGGGGTCGCCCTCGCGGCGCAGCACCTCCAGCGCGCCCGCGCGGTCCCCCGCCAGGATGCGCTCCACCACCGCCCCGGCGCGCTGCGCGTTGGGGTGCGTGGCGGCGATGGGCTGCGGGTTGACGTCCTGCTGCATCTGCGCCGGCGCGTGCGCCGGCAGGGCGAGCACGAGCGCCAGCATTGCGGCGGCCGTGCGGGAAAGGGTATGCATGTGGTGGCTCCGTTGCGGATGGGGTTCAGGGCGCCCGCGGAAGGCCTCCGCGGCGGTCCAGGCCATCCGATGCCGCGACGTGGCCGGAGGGTTGCCGTTGTGTTCCGAACTTGTATACAAAAGCGGTGCTGGTAGAACACCCGCCTCGACTTCTCCCCTCTCCGCGCGCAGTTTGCGCGGGGAGGGGCAGGGGGAGGGGCCCCGGCGGACGCGGTCCGGAGCCCGCTGGCGAGATCAGAACGACGGACGGGAGAGCGATGGCCGCGCGGAAGGATCCCTATCACGCCCTGAAGACGATGGTCGTCCGCGGCCACATCGCGCCGGGGCTGCGGCTGACGGAGAACGACATCGCCGCGCGCATGGGCGTGAGCCGCACCCCCGCCCGCGAGGCGCTGCGCCGCCTGCGTGCGGACGGCCTGCTGGTGGTGCGCGGCGCCGGCCGCCGGACGGAGTTCGCCGTGGCGCCGCTCACCCGCGAGGACCTGGTGGAGGTGTACGAGGCGATGGCGGCGCTGGAGGGGATGGCGGCGCGGCGCGTGGAGCGGCTGGCTGCGGGGGAGCGGCGGGCGCTGGCCGCGCGCATGCGGACGGCGGAGCGGGGGCTGGAGGCCGCCGCGAAGGCCGATCCCCGCGCGTACGACCAGCTCTTCGAGCGGCACAACGCCTTTCACCGCGAGCTGGTGGATGCCGCCGCGGGAAACCGGCTGCGCGAGCTGCTGGCCGTCGTGGCGCCGCAGGCGGACCGCTACGAGTGGATGTACGCGCCCATGGTGGGCCCCGACCACTCCGCCACCTTCGCCGAGCACCGCGCCATCGTCGCCGCGGTCCGCGCCGGCACCGCGGACGAGCTGGAGGCCGCCGTGCGCGCCAACTGGCTGAACAGCGCCACCCGCCTGCTGGCCGCGCTGGACCGCTGGGGCGCCCGCGGCGAGTGGGTGCTCCCGCCGGGAGACGGATGACGAAGGCTGTGGCCGCGAACCGGCGCCCACTGCCATTCTGAGCTTGACTTTCGCCTTTCAGGCGGCGTAAGCCAGGGCCTGCACCCAGTGCTCGAGTAGCCGGGCTGGAATTGTGGCGCTCTCCCGGTCTGACGGGGAGCACGACATAAATTCGCTCGCCCAGAGCCGGCGCCGCAC
>DATAAG010000028.1:0-18912 GCA_036260235.1 Longimicrobium sp. | reverse complement strand
CAGGCCGAACTCTGCTCACTCTGCTGACTCTGCGTGAGGCATTCTTTTCAGCGCCTGTAGACGCGGGGCGCCTTCCATCACATCAGAATTCGGGTGCGTCGCGGACGAAACCGGGCTCCTGCTGAGGCGACTTTGTCAGGAGGATTCGGTACGAGGGCCGGCGCCTCGTGCAACTGGCGGAAGAGAGCCGCCGGGGCCCGCATGCAGGCCCCGCCGTGGGCACGTCCGTGCACGCGGCCGCGGTCGCCAGAAGAGCAGCAACGAAAGGCTGAGTCCACCGCATGTTGCCCCCCGCCGCTAGAAGCGCCTGCCGCCGGACGTCCTTCATCCGGCCGTGCCGCGGGCGGAAAGCAAGTCGCGTGCTACGCCGCGGCGTAACACGGTGCACCATAAACACTTATGCAGAGTTGCCGGACGCAGATGTTTGAGGTGGACGAACGCTCGGGGCGGCCGGGCGCTGATCGAACCCGGTACGCATGGTTCAGGACGACTGCATCATCCCTGGACCCGGGCCGTTGCTCGCCCGCCCCGCCCCGCGTAGTTTGCTCCGCCCGCCGCCGGGCCGTGCACGCTGGATGAATGTGCCGGGCGACGGGCATCCTGCTGCAAACTCGCATCTGCTGAGGTGAGCGTTGGCGGACAACAGCTTCGACATCGTGGTGATCGGCGCCGGGCCGGCGGGGTACGTGGCCGCCATCAAGGCCGCGCAGCTGGGATACAGGACGGCGTGCGTGGAGGAGGGCAACCTGGGGGGGGTGTGCCTGAACATCGGCTGCATTCCCACCAAGGCGTTGCTGGAGAGCGCCGCCATGATCACGCACCTGGGGCACGCGAAGGAGTTCGGCGTCACCATCGGCGAGATCAGGACGGACCTGGCCCAGGCCGTCAAGCGCTCGCGCCAGGTCTCGGAGCGGCTGGTGAAGGGAATCGGCTTCCTCTTCAAGAAGAACAAGGTCACCCACGTGCCCGGGCGCGGCCGCCTGGCCGGCAAGGGCCAGGTGGAGGTGACGGGGAAGGACGGAAAGACGCAGACCATCACCGGCAAGCACGTCATCATCGCCACCGGCTCGCGGCCCCGTGACCTGCCCTTCCTCAAGATCGACCACGACCGCGTCTGGGACAGCACCGACGCCATGATGTCGAAGGAGGCGCCGAAGACGATGGCGATCATCGGCGCGGGCGCCATCGGCTGCGAGTTCGCGGACGTGTACGCCGCCTTCGGAACGCAGGTCACCATCATCGAGATGGCGGACCGCGTGCTGCCGCTGGAGGACCGCGACTGCTCCGCCGTCGTGGAGAAGAGCTACCGCAAGCGCGGGATGAACGTCCTGACCGGCGCGAAGCTGGAGAAGGCGGAGGTCGGCAAGGCGGGGGTGACGCTCACCGTCACCGACAGCAAGGGGAAGACGCAGACCATCGAGGCGGAGCGGGTGCTCTCCGCCATCGGCCGGGCGCCGCTGGTGGAAGACATCGGGCTGGAGGCGGCGGGGGTCCAGCTGACGGACCGCGGCTTCATCGGCATCGACCGGCAGATGCGGACGAACGTCGAAGGCCTCTACGCCATCGGCGACGTGGCCGGGCCGCCGCTGCTGGCGCACAAGGGGAGCCACGAGGGGGTGGCGTGCGTGGAGGCCATCCACGGCGACCCGCACGCGGGGATCGACTACGGCAACATCCCCAACTGCACCTACTGCCACCCGGAGGTCGCATCCGTGGGGCTGACGGAGGAGCAGGCGCGCGAGCAGGGGCTGGACATCGAGGTGGGCACCTTCCCCTGGACCGCCAACGGCCGCGCCCTCACGGCGGGGGAGACGGACGGGTTCGTGAAGGTGATCCGCGAAAAGCGCTACAGCGAGGTGGTGGGCGCCCACATCGTGGGCCCGCACGCCACGGAGCTGATCGCCGAGTTCGTGGTGGGGCGCCACCTGGAGACCACGGCCGAGGAGATGGACCGGGCGATGCACCCGCACCCCACCCTCTCCGAAGCCGTCGCCGAGGCCGCCCTCGCCGCCCTCGGCCACGCGCTGCACATCTAGCCGCACAGGCCGCCGAATGATGCCGAGGCCGGCTCCGGAACCCCTCCGGAGCCGGCCTCGGTGCGTTGGTGCGCGCGTCGGCGGACATTCTGTTTACGCCGTGCACTTGTTCCCCGCCACCCTGCACCTGCTTCACAGGACCGGTAGAGCGTGACCGTCTCGGAGGCGATCGAGAGCTTCCTCGTTCACTGTCGCTATGAAAAGAACCTGAGCCCCCGCACGCTGAGCGCCTACGAAACGGACCTGCGGCAGTTCGAGAGTGCGCTGGCGCCGGAGGCAGCCGCGGACGTGTCGCAGGTAGACCGTTCGCACCTGCGTCCGTACATCCAGCACTTGTTCGGCCCGTACTCCGAGAAGACGGTCAAACGGAAGGTCGCCACGCTGAAGGCGTTCTTCGGCTACCTGGAACGCGACGAGACGATCGCCGTCACGCCCTTCCGCAAGCTCGAAGTAAGAATCAAGGAAACGAAACGACTCCCCCGCACTATTCCGCTGGCCGAGGTGGAGCGGCTGCTCCGCTACCTCTACTCGCAGCAGAGCGCCGGCCCGCCGCGATCCGACGTGCAGGCGTTCGTCCTGGTACGCGACACCGCCGTGCTGGAGACGCTCTTCGCTACGGGCGCGCGCGTCTCCGAGATCTGCCACCTGGGGCTGGAGGACGTGGATCTGGACGATGGCTGGGTGCGCATCCTGGGGAAGGGCGGCAAGGAGCGGGTGGTGCAGCTCTGCGATCCCGCAATCATCGCAGCCTTGGGCGCATACCGCGCCTCGCGAAAAGCCGTGGTGCCGAGCGAGGCGTACTTCTTTCTCAACCGCCACGGGCGCCGGCTCTCGGAGCAGTCTGTGCGCGGGTTGCTGCAGCGCCATGCCTCGCGAGCTGGCGTGGCTGTCCCCGTGCGCCCACACCTGATTCGCCACTCTGTCGCCACGCTGCTGCTGGAAGAGGGCGTGGACATCCGGCACATCCAGCACCTGCTCGGCCACAGTTCCATCGCCACCACGCAGATCTACACCCACGTGAACGCGCGCAACCAGCGCGAGGTGCTCGCGACAAAACACCCGCGGCGGCGGTTGCGCGTCGTCACGGCTTAACGATACAATCCGCTCACTTGCGGAAACAAACCGCGTCGACTTTATTTTTAATCCTGCCCTTTTCGCCTCCCTCATTAGCGATAACTAGAAATTATTCATGGAAACCGCTCGCGGCTCGAACGATTTGTTGAAAGTGCTGGATGCCGACGAAATCCACGTGCTGTTCATGGCCCCGTACGCCCCTGATGGACCCGGGTACGAACTGAACCCCTACACGGGTGATGGCACGTATCCGCAGTACTACCTGCAGATCTTTCAGCGGCTGCAGCGGCTCGGGTTCCGGGTGGAATCCACGTCCAAGCCGTACACCATCGTCCACGCTGGGGGAGCCGTCGACTACGTCTTTTCGCTGTTCAACCGGATGCCGATCCGGAACTCCGAAGTCTTCGTCTCGTCATATTGTGAATACCTCGGAGTTCCCTACCTAGGCGCGGCGCCCAACATCCGGGCCGCGGCGGAGGACAAGTACATCTCCAAGGCCCTCGCCCACTCGCTCGGGATCCCGGTGACGCGCGGCGCTCCGTACCACCGCGGTATCACGCCGCTGGATGGAGCGCCCTTTCCTGGTCCGTACTTCGTGAAAGACCGCTTCGGCGCGGCGTCGGAAGGGATCACCACCGATAGCGTCCAGAGCGACTGGGGCGGTGCCCGGCGGATCGTGGAACAACTGTGGGACGAGGGGACGGACGCTCTGGTGGAGGAATACGCCGACGGCATCGACGTCACCGTTCCGGTGCTCGGAGACACCCTGCCGCGCACGCTGGGGGCGTACCAACCGATGTCCAACCAGCCCGGAAACATCCTGACGCACGACCTGAAGCTTACCGACCACCTGGGCTACCGTGAGATGGACCTGCGAGAAGCGTGGCTGTGTGATGACGCGCTTCGGCTCTGGAAGCCGCTGGGGGCGATTGACTACTTCCGCATGGACTACCGCTTCGACCCGGTGACGGGACAACGACGCTTCCTGGAGTTCAACATCTGCTGCTACATCGGCGAAGACGGTCCCTTCGGACTGGCGGCGGAGCGCGACGGGGTAACTGACGACGAGATGCTGGGCCACATCGTGGCCTACAGCCTACTGCGCCAGCAGCGGAACGGCGACGACCGAAAGAGGATTCTGTGACCAGTACTGGAAATAGTCGTAGCTGAGGAAGTCCGGCAGGACCTCGGGCGTGATGGCCCCCGCGGCCGCGCCCGACATCACGTGGTTCAGCGATCCCCCCCCGCCCCAGTACCCTGTGTGCGCCGTCGCCTGCACGTACGCCTCAAAGCGGCCGTCGCGCCTACCCGTGGCCGCTTCAACCACCGCCGCGTTGAGGTTCGCGTGGTAGGTCGCTGCCGGCAGGTTGACCTCCGCGACACGCCCGGTGAGCTGCCGCATCCGCTCGCGCGCGGCGTCGGCCTCTCCCGACACCACCTGGGTGAACGCCAGCGCGGATTCCATGATGACCCGGGGAAAGTCGATCGACGCGAACGCGGTCACCTTCTGCAGGTGCGTCGCCGCCTTCTCCACCTCGCCTGTCAGGAGCAGCGCGACGCCGACGTTGGCGCCAACCTCCTCCAGGTGCTGTGTCCCGAACACGGCCAACGACTCGAAGGATTCCTGGAACGCCGGGAGCGCGTGCACGGCGCTTTCCCTGGGTGATGATTCCTCGCCCAGGAGCGCGCCGCGATTGTTGAGCGTCGTGTAGACTCCGAACGCGTCGTCCTGCGAGCGAAACACGTGCGTCGCCTCGGCCAGGGTGGCGTCGGCGCGCATAAGGTCGCGCCTTTCGCCCCAGAAGTAGACGGCGGCGCAGTTTCGCAGCGCGTATCCGCGGTTCCTTGCGGAGCGGATGCGGCGCAGGGCGCGCTCGAACACCTGCCGCGCCCGGACTAGCTTCCCTTCGTGCAGCAGCCCCGCTACGCGGTACGACGTGAGCAGGGCGAACTCTTCGTCAGTGGTCGCCGGCTCTGTCAGCAACGCCTCAATCTCGGCGTCGGAGTCGGCGTGGGCGCGCACCCGGTTCAGCGCGATAGCATGGATGATCCGCAGCGTCCGCACCCCCTGCCAGTATCCCGGACCCAGCTGGTCCAGCGTCTCCAAGGCCGGCTGGTAGTTCTGGGTGGAGACCTGGAAGGCGACGAGCGTGTACAGGTCCGACACGGACCGGGCGGACTGGCCGCCGGTCGCGGCCTTGATATAGTGCTCTGCGGCGGCGAGGTCCGCCTGCCCCAGGCTGATCCGCACCAGCTCGAACGCCCGCCGGGACACGGCTTCGGGATCGACCTGCTTCGCCAGCTTGTAGAGCAGCGCCCCGTATGCGCTCTCGGAATGCCGCGGGCTCTTGACCTCGGCGATCTTGCTGAAGTAGGCGTACAGTTCCTGCGCCGCGACCAGGTCCGCAAACTCGGGGAGCACCTCGCGCACCGTCCGCGTCTGTCCCGGGGCGATCTCCAGTTCGTCCCCCAAGTAGTGGGTGCGGACGATAACGAGCTTCTTTCCGTCCAACGCGGAGATCGCGTTCTGCACCTCCCCCTGCGGCACGGCGACGCGCGGCGACCGCAGGGCCAGGGTGAGGATGTCGTCGCGCCGGAGCGGCTGTCCCGCCACCAGCAGGTACCGCAGGATCTCCTGCTCTAGCGGTGTGATCGGCTCTTTGCGTGGCCGGTCGCGCTGCAGGAAGGAGATGATGTGGCTGAGGCTCCGCTCCGACGTGCGCAGAAGGGCCGAGTACTCCTCCGGCGGAAGGGGTGCCTGCAGCGCCGATGCGAGTTCTCCGATGAACCTCTCGTCCGGCGGTGGGAAGTCGATGCTTTCCACCCCCAGCCCGAACGCCCGCAGGCGTCTATGGAACTCCTCGAACGCTGCCTGCTTGTCGGCGTCGCCCACGAACGAGAGGACAAACCGGATGTGGTTGTATCGCTGAGCGTAGACGGTGTTCAGGATGTGGAGGGACTGGGGCTTGATCTCCTGTGCGTTGTCGACCAGGAACAGCACCGGCTGCCGCCAGTTCCCCGACGTAATGAGCTTTGCGAACCGTTCGGACGCGGTGGAGGCGTACGCCGTAGTGGCGACCTTCGGCACCACCGCCGCGGTTAGAGGCCCAACCGTCGTCGCGACGGGCGACGGCAGCAGCATGGCCGACCCGAACCGGATAATCGCGTCGCCCAGCTCACGGAACGGGTTGAGCGCGCGCCAGCGGAGCAGCTTCCTGTCTTCCAGCCGGTCAAAGAACTTGCGGAAGATCACCTCGGGATCACTGGAGCCGCAGTCGGCGTAGACTGCGAACCAGCCGTCGCTCGCGGTCCGCTCCAGGTACCGCAGAAAGAAGGTCATCCCCACGTCGCGCGTGGTACGGACGATCAGGCACCGCTTGCGGGCGGCGGCCGCCCCTTCGCAAAAGTCGCGTACCGACTGCTTTTCGAGGTTACGATTGACGAAATCGAGCACCGGGTCGCGAAGCTGCGACGGCGTACGCATAATTTCTAGTTATGCAATGCTTATTTCCTAAAATGGACGCAGCAGATCCGCTTGTAAAAGGCTCCCGAGCATCAATCCACAGGCTGCTCAGATGACGGCGAGGCCGGCTCCGGAGGGGTTCCGGAGCCGGCCTCGGTGCGTCGTCAGGTCGAATGATCGCGTCAGAAGTTCTGGCGCTGGTACTCGGCGAGGAACTCGGCATTCCAGCGCTCCACCGGCGAAAGCGCAGGCCCTCGCCCGCGACATCGTCGGCGCCCGCAGACCGAATACGTCCGCCCCATCCTGCTTCACCGTCACTTCCAGCCTGACCGGCTCCGCCGCCAGCGGGGTCCATCCGCCATCCAGCAGCCTTATCCGCCAGGTAGCGGTCCAGACCAAGCTGCCCGGCAATCCGGAAGTCTGAACCACAATGGAGCACCCGCCCCGCCGTCTGCTTCATAATGGTGTAGCAGACCCACCGCCACCTGACGCCTCCAGACGTCATCCGTTCTCCGCTAACCGTCTCCTCCACAACGGCTTGGCTAACCACCAGCGCAATTCGCGACACTGCTGTCGCCATCGGTACGCCCGTTGCCCCGCCAGCACACGGCCCACCCGCCGCTCTCCTCTCCTCCCGCGGCACGGGTCCGCCTGCTCTCTCCCGCGCCTTCGGCATCCACCCTCCGCTCGCGAGGCCCGCCATGCGCACACACCACCTCTCACTCGCTGCCCGGACACTCGCCCTCACGTTGGCCCTCGCCGCGGGGGCATGCGGGGACACGGCGCCAACCGGCCCGCTGGCACGGCCGGATGACGCGCCGCCGTCGCTGCTGACACTCATCTCCACCGCGGCCGCGACGTCAGGGCCCAACGCGCTGGACCACACGAACGGCAACAAGGCGGTGACCGGGCCCGGCGGCGTGATGCACGTGGTCTACGCGGAGGGCGGGAGCATCAAGTACACCCGGTCCAGCAACGCCCTCAGCTGGTCGCCGCCGGTGGTGATCGCCACCGGGGCCGCATCGCAGCCGACGATCGCGGTGACCTCCACCGGCCTCGTGGGGGTGGCGTACCAGCGCCTGGTGAGCGGTTTCTACCGCGTCTACTACACGCACCGGCCGGACGGCGGGGCCTGGCAGCCGGCCGTGCAGATCGCCGACCACATCGACGGGTATCCCTTCAGGCCAGCGCCGTCGCTGGTCCAGTTCCGGGGCGAGATGCACCTTGCGTTCTCAACGGGGTCGTACGTGCGCTACTTCCGCTTTCCCCCCGCCCTGACCACGCCGCCCGCCTTCAGCGACGTGGAGATCGCGAACATCATCCTGCTCTGCGGCGATCCGTACTACGTCGGCTCACCCAGCATCGCGGTCGCGGCACGTGGGCCGGGGAGCACCGACCCGCTGGTGCGCGTGGCGTTCTTCTGGATCACCTACGGCGGCAGCTGCTCGGACTTCGGAGCGGGGTTGACGGTGCTGGAGCGCCCGGAGCACAATCCGGCCGGGATGCCGTGGGACCCGCCCGTGTGGACGTTCCACGAGTTCGCGCCGCCGCCCACGGGGACGGAGGGGGTGTCGCTCTCGATGGCGGCGAACCCGGAGACGGGGAGCTTCTACCTGGCGTTCTCGAAGCTCGTGGGCGGCGTGGGGGAGACGCGGCTGGCGCACATGAACGCGTGGACCGGCACATCCGCGCAGGCGGTGCTGCTCCCGCGCGAGGCACAGGTCCACGTAGCGGCCACGGGTTGCGGGTTCAGGCTGGCGCTCGCCGATTACACGCTGGGGACCGGCGGGTACGGGCCCACGTGGCACCGCACCGGGCGCTGGAAGGCCGCGGGACTTGCGTGGGACGGGCCCGAGGCGCCGGTGAGCGCGCTGGGCCGCTCTCCGCAGGCGATCGCGTGGGAGCGCTTTGGCGGGGGACCCAAGGGGAACCGGCTGACGAGCGTGCACGCCTTCTTCGACGAGTCCGCCGCCTCCGGCTACGCGGTGGCGCACGACCGCGAAACCGTACTGCTCCGGCAGCTTCCGCCTGTGGAAGTGTGTTCGTCGCCCATCACGCCGGCCAGCTGACGCAGCATCCTCGCGCGTCTGCCGCCGCCGCGCCCCGGTACGTGTGGGCGGTGCTCTTCGCGTCCAGCAGCGCCATGGTGGGTGTGTTGTGGGAGATGTCTCGTGACACCAGAACATCGGCCGCGGCACCATGTGCGCGATGGATGGCTGCGCGTGAGCTGATTGCCCGGTTCGTGGTGGGGCGGCAGCTGGAGACCACGGCGGAGGAGGTGGACCGGGCGATGCACCCGCACCCCACCCTCTGCGAAGCCGTCGCCGGGGCCGCGCTCGCCGACCTCGGCCACCCGCTGCACATCCGGCCGCACAGGCCCTCCAGATGACGCCGAGGCCGGCTCCGGAGTGGTGGAGCCGGCCTCGGTGCGTCGTCCGGTCGAGATCGCGTCAGAAGTTCTGGCGCTGGTACTCGGCGATGAACTCGGCGTTCCAGCGCTCCACCGGGGAGAGCAGCCCCTCGTTGAACGAGTCGGGGGCGTAGACGGGGCGGTACCACGACTGGGCGTCGAAGTGGCTCTGCAGCTCCTGGCGGCGGAAGGTGCGGCCGTGGCGGGCGTAGATCTCGTTCCGCAGCAGGTCCAGCTCCCACGAGCTCAGGCCCGCGACGTCGGCCCGGGTCAGGTACCGCTGGCTGGTCACCGCCCCGGCGGAGGCGACGGTGGGGAAGCCCTGCGAGACCTTCAACGGCTTGTAGCCGCGGTCGTCGGTGCCGGCGGACGGGGCAGGTCCGCTCCCATCCTGCTTCACCGTCACCTCCACCTGGAGCGGCTTTGGCACCAGCGGGGTCTCTGCGCCGTCCTTCGCGGCCTCATCCGCGAGGTAGTGGTTCAGCACCGGGCTGCCCAGCAGCGCCACGGCCAGGGTGACGAAGGCCCAGACGGGCCAGGGAACGTTCCGCTCGGCCATGGAGCACCTCACTGCGCAGGGGATCGGGACGGGGAAGGAAGCGAAGCACGGGGCTTGCGCGTGGAGCAACGGACGTGCCCCGTCCGGCCGTACGCCGGCACGACTTCAAGTAGCTAAAAACAAACGGCTTACCATCGCAGGCATCCGCCCGGCGAGGATCCCGGGCCGCCGCAATCGAGACATTCTTTCCCCACCCCGACGCCCCACCTCACCCGCCCACCCGGAGAATGCAATGCGCGCACTGGTCCCCTGGACGCTGATCGCCGCCGCGCTGGGCGCATGCGATCGCGCTTCCGCAGCCCGGCCCGAGGCTCCCGGAGCGGCCGCCGCGCAGAGGGCTTCCGCGCAACCTTCCGCGCCCGTTCCGTCGCTGGCGCCGGCGGACACGCCCGTCATCGCGATCGATCCCGGGCACCCGTCCGAGACCAGCGCGGGGACGTCGCACCACGGGGTGGCGGAGGTGCAGGTGGCCTGGCAGGTGGCGGAGCGGCTGCGCGACCTGCTGGCGGCGGAGGGGTACCGCGTGGTGATGACCAAGACGCGCGTGGACCAGGTGGTGCACAACGAGGAGCGGGCGCGGATCGCCAACCGCGCGGGCGCGGCGCTCATGGTGCGCCTGCACTGCGACGCCGCGGCCGGCTCCGGGTTCGCCCTCTACCACCCGGACCGCAAGGGGACGGTGCGCGGCGTCACCGGGCCCGCCGACAGCGTGATCGCGGCGAGCCGGCGCGCGGCGGAGGCGCTGCACGGCGGCATGGCGGAGGTGCTGCGCGGGACGCTGCACGACGGCGGGATCCGCGGCGATTCCCGGACGGCGGTGGGCGCGCGGCAGGGGGCGCTCACCGGCTCCATCTTCTCGGAGGTGCCCGTCGTCACCATCGAGATGGTGGTGCTCACCTCGCGGTCCGACGCGGCCTTCATCGCGTCGGACTCCGGCCAGGCGCAGATGGCCCGGGCCATCGCCGCGGGAGTGCAGCGGTTCGTCCCCCTCACGGCACCGTCCGCTCCGGCCGGCCGCGACTCCACGCCGCAGGGACGGTGAAGGCACGGCACCTCCGTCCCTTCCATCCGGCGAAACGTTGCCGCCGGCGCGGCGACCTCGCGACACGACGGAATCGCACGGCCAGGCGATGCACCCGCACCCCACCCTCTCCGAGGCCGTCGCCGCGGCTGCCCCTCGCCGCCCTCCGCCACCCGCTGACATCTAGCCGCACAGATGACGCCGAGGCCGGCTGCGGAACCACTCCGGAGCCGGCCTCGGTGCACTGGATGGGTACGGTCCGGCACGCACCCCGCACAGCCCGCCCCTGCCCCTCCGGTGTCCCAGTCTGTGCCTGTGGTGCCACAATCCACCGGGCATCACCCGGCCGACAATCTCTGAAAATCCGCGCCCATCCTGACGATCTCCCCTGCACGGCGGAGGGTACGGGCATTGCCGCACGGGCGGTGCCATTCCTTCGTTCCTCCCCCCCATTGCGAGGTGACTCCCATGTCGGGCTTCCAGGTGAGCGGCAACATCGGCGGAGACGTCGTGGGTTCCGGGTTCCAGGGCAACGTGCAGGGCTTCATCGCCCACACCTTCACGGTGCACGGGGACATGATACTGGACGGATCGACGGACCAGCAGTCGCGGAACGAGTACGTGCAGGGGGTGCTGGCGTTCGCGAAGGGGGTGGAAGAGCAGCTGAAGGCCAGCCCGGCACCGGCAGAGGCCGTACAGCCGCTGCAGGAAGCAACCATCGAGCTTTCGCAGGAGGCGGCGAAGATCGAGCCCGAGCAGCCGGTGAGCGTGTCGCGCAAGATGAGCATCCGTGCCAGGCTGTACGCTGTCGCGGAAGGGCTGCTGAAGGTGGTGCCCCGCACCGCTGAGGCGGTGGCGGCGCTCACTCCGCTGGCGCCATTCAGCAAGCTCATTGGCGAGGGACTGCAGGAGATCGTGGACGCGCTGCAGCACGAGGGCGCGGGGGCGGCGGGATGAGCGCGGCGGGGGTGCGGATCGAGCACGGCGTCCAGGGCGACGTCATTGGCGCGGGGTTCAGCGGTGACGGCAACATCATCGCCGGTGAGCTCACGCTCAACCTGCAGGTCGCCACGCCCGAGGCGGCTCGCGAGATCGCGCTGCTCGCGATTCCGACCGAGCTGCGGTCCAGGAGCGAAGCCGCGGCCGCCCCGTCCGCGACGGCGCCGACGGCCGGCGGACCGGTGGATCAGCGCATCGACGAGGTGCTGCAGACCCTTCGCCAGCTGCAGGCGAACGGTGTGCAGGCTCCCACGGTGCAGGTCGGCGGGGTGCAGCTCTCCCCGGTGGACCTGCTGCTGAAGAAGGCCACGCTGCTGGAGTCCGAGGCGGCGCGCCAGCCGGACGGCGGGGTTCCGCAGGACGAGGAGGAGGAAGCCGCGGGCGTGGGCGACACGCGTGCCTTCTACGCCAACCTCGAGCACGCGCGCGCGCTGCTCACCGAGGCGCGCCGGCTGGAGCCGTACAATGCCGAGGTGCTGCTTCACCTGTCCAGAGTCAGCGGACTGCTGGAGGACTACGAGCAGGAGCGCAGCCTGCTGCAAGATGCCCGTCGGCTGCTGGACGCGCCCCGCGACGAGCGAGAGCAGTTCTTACGGGCCCAGGCCATGTTCCTGCTCGAGGCGGTCTCCGAAGAGCCCGACCGCGCGCGGATCACCGACGCCCGGGCAGTGTTCGAGCGGCTGGGGCGCACGGAATGGGTGCGCGACATCGACGCGTTGCTGGCCGAGCAGGACGACGCGGCCCAGCGACGCTGGGGGGCGGCCGACATGGAAGCGGGGATGGACGAGAGAGGTGGCGGCGGCAACAGCCCACCGTTCGATAGCCCGGCCCCCGGGAAAGCTCCAGGTACACGGTACACTGGCGGATCAGGGCTCGGCCAGAACGGCGGCGCCGCGGGATTCGGTGGTCCGGCGCAGGTTGCCGCGATGGTCGGGCATGCCGGACAGCGCCCCCCTGGACGGGATCAGAATGCTGCGGCATTCACTCCGGTGGGCCGCTGGAGCGTGCAGTTCTACGATAGCGCAAACAGCACCATGTCGCTGGACCTGCGCCCGGACGGCGGCATGTCAGGCACGCAGTCAGCGGCCGTGCTCGGCATCTCCGTGCCATTCGCCGGACAGTGGTCGTGGCAGGCGCCGTTCCTCTTCATGCGTGGGTTGATCAACGGTGCGCAGCCCTTCTTTCTGCAGGTCGCGCTGCGCACCACGACGGGCGACGCGATGGAGGGAATCGACATGAATGGATGGAGGTGTCTCTTCTTCCGCGCGTAGCGCGCATTCGGAGATGGCCGAGGCCACGCCTCGCCGCCCTCGGCCGCCCGCTGCACGTCCAGCCGCACAGGCCCCGCAATGACACCGGCGCCGGCCCGGGAAACCACTCCGCGAGTCGGCCTTTCTTTATCTCTCAGCACAGGCGGACGAAAGAGACCGGCAGGGCGGCTGCGGCACGCACGTTTTCGGTCCTATCTTGCGCGAAAGCTCCTCTCGGTTTATAGTACGTTTGCCGCCTGTAAAAAAGGGAACAGGCGAAGCGCTTGCTGATGCGGCTCTACGATCCGCCATTCGGGTGGAGCCCATCTTCCAATCCCACACAGTGAGGCCGTTATGAAGACCAGTTGGGGACGTAGCGTTCGGAAGCGTACGCATGGGCTGCGGCCGGCGGATGCCGCGCAGGCGTGCGCGCTGGGCATCCTGCTGCTGGCTGGCGTGGCCGCCTGCGAGACGGTGGCGAGCCCGGAGATTACCCCCGCGCACAACGTGGTGGACGGCGGATCGATCAGCGGACAGGTGCTGACCCTGGATGGCCGGCCCGTGCCCAGCGCCCTCCTGCGCGCCGGCAGCCTCGAGGCCGTGACCGACGCCGCGGGGTTCTTCAGGATCAGCGGCCTGCCCGCCACCCGGCGCCTGGCGGTCAACGTGGAGGCGCGGGGCTACGACGCCACCACGGCCATCTACGAGGTGCGGGCGGGCGTGGACCTGTCGCGGCCCATCCGGGTGCAGCCCCTGGCGTCCCCGGTGGTGATCTCCGCCGGCCAGGGCGGCGCGGTGCCCATCGCGGGCGGCGGGCAGGTGGTGATCCCGGGCAGCGCGTTCGCGGTGCCGCCCACGGAGCAGGTGACGGTGCGCGCCACCTACATCGACACCCAGGACCCGGCGCAGTTCAGCACCGCCCCCGGCGACTTCACCGCCCGCACCTTCTCGGGCGCGAGCGTGCAGCTGGAGTCGTTCGGCATGCTGAGCGTGGACGTGCGCGACGCGCAGGGGCAGCCGCTGGACCTGGCACCCGGGCAGCAGGCCACCATCCAGTTCCCGCTGCGCGGCGGCACCGGGCCGGCGACGCGCCCGCTGTGGACCTTCGACACCCAGCAGGGCATCTGGGTGGAGGAGGGGAGCGTGACGGTGACGCAGACGACGCAGGACGCTACGGTTTCGACGCTGGCGCCGCGCCGCAACGTGGACGTGCCGTTCCCCCCGGTCTGCATCTCGGTGCGGGTGCTGCGGGCGGACAAGGTGACGCCGCGCCCCAACCAGTTCGTGAGCGCCACCGGCATCAGCTACGCGGGCGCCACGCAGGGGTGGACCAACGGCCAGGGCGTGGTGCAGCTGCAGGTGCGCTCCGCCTCGCAGGTGCTCATCCAGTCCGGCCCGGCCCAGCAGCCGGTCACCACGCCGCCCCCGGGCACGACGGGGTGCCCGCTGGTCGCCACGCTGGCCTTCTAGCACCGCCTTTCCGCCGGCCGACGGGCGCCGCGCCATCGGCCGGCGAGGCCTTGGGCTGCGGGAGGTGACGACGAGGCCGGCTCCGGAAGCACTCCGGAGCCGGCCTCGACGCATCCCCCGCCCGCACACTCGCGGCTTCATGTTCCCGGAAACTTTGGCGCCGGCGCGGCGTACTCAGCCGCGCGCGCGACAGGACGGCCCCAGGGCCGGCCGCCTGTCCCGCGGAAGCGGCTTGACCGTGCCTCGCGTGCGCGGCAGCTTTGCATCTTCCCGCCCAGCCGTCCGGTCCCCCCTGATTCCGGAGCGTCAGTCGTGACCCCGAACGCAGCCACCCTGCAGGCTCCCGCCCGCGCGCCCGCACGCGTGCAGGCGGAGGCAGGCGCCGCGCGCGTGCCCTGGCACGTGTGGGCGGTGCTCTTCGCGACCAGCAGCGTGGTGCTGGGCGTGCTGTGGGACATCTCGTGGCACTCGGCCATCGGCCGCGACACCTTCTGGTCGCCGCCGCACATGGCCATCTACCTGGGCGGGCTGGTGGCGGGGGTGGCGTGCGGGTGGCGCGTGCTGCACCTGTCCTTCGCGGGCGCGCCGGAAGAGCGCGCCGCGACGGTGACGTTCTGGAAGTACTTCCGCGGGCCGCTGGGCGCGTGGATGTGCATCTGGGGCGCGTTCACCATGCTGACGTCGGCGCCGTTCGACAACTGGTGGCACGCGGCGTACGGGCTGGACGTCAAGATCCTCAGCCCGCCGCACGCGGTGCTGGCGCTGGGCATCCTGGCCATCCAGATGGGCGCGCTGTTCATGGTGCTGGCGCTGCAGAACCGCCACGGCGACGTGCGCGCCTTCCGGTGGATGTTCGCGTACGCGGCGGGGCTGGTGGCGCTGAACTTCGGGGTGATGTTCAGCGAGTACACCTGGCGCAGCGCGCAGCACGACGTGCTCTTCTACCAGGTGGTCTCGCTGGTCATGCCGCTGGCCCTGGTCGCGCCGGCCGTCGCCGGGCGGCTGCGCTGGCCCGCCACGGCGGCCGCGGCGGCGTACATGGGCGCGCTCCTGGCGCTGACCGTCATCTTTCCCCTCTTCCCCGCCGAGCCCAGGCTGGCGCCGGTTCGCTTTCCCATCGACCGGATGATGCCGCCGCAGTTCCCGCTGCTGCTCGTCGTCCCGGCCGTGTTCATCGACCTGGTGCTGCAGCGCTGGGGGAAGCGGAAGAAGGGATGGCTGCTGGCCGGGGTGCTGGGCGCCGCCTTTCTGCTGCCGTTCGCGGCGGCGCAGTGGCCGTTCGCGGAGGTGCTGAACTGGGCGGCGACCCGCGAGACCATCCTGAACCAGCACCTGCGCCCGTACATGGTGGGCGATTCTGCCTTCAGCCGCGGCGAGTTCTGGAGCGAGGCGCGGGGACTGGCGCTGGTGAAGGGGCTGGGGATCGCGCTGGTGCTGGCGACGCTCTCCGCGCGGGTGGGGCTGGCCTGGGGCTCCTTCATGGCGAGGGTGCGCCGATGAGCGCGACGGCCATCCTCATCCCCCGCCTCGTACGGCGGCTGGCGGCGACGGCGGGCGCCCTGGCGGCGGTGACGCTGCTGGCGGCGCACGTGGGGAGCCCCAACGTCTTCTACGAGGGGAACGCGGGCCCCTATCCGGTGCGCGTGGTGGTCCGCCCGCCGGGGGTGATCCCGGGGCTGGCGGAGATCTCCGTGCGCGTGCCGCGGGGCGAGGTGCGGCGGGTGACGGTGCAGCCCGTCCGCTGGGACCTGGGGCTGGACGGCGCGCCGCGGCCGGACGAGGCGCGCCCCGTGGAGGGCGAGCCGCGGCTGTGGAGCGCGGAGCTGTGGTTCATGGACTTCGGCTCGTACAGCGTGCGGGTGCAGGTGGAGGGCGCGGCCGGCGCGGGCACCGCCATCGTTCCCGTCCCCGCCGTGGCCGCGCAGACGCTGGGGATGCAGCGCGGGATGGCGCTGGGGCTGGCCGGGCTGGGGCTGTTCCTCTTCATCGGCGCGCTGACCATCGTGGGCGCGGCGGCGCGGGAATCGGTGCTGCCGCCGGGGCAGGAGCCGGACGCCGCGCGCCGCCGCCGCTCCTGGATCGCCCGCGCGGTCGCGGCGCCGATCCTGGTCCTGATGGTGCTGGGCGGCAGCCGCTGGTGGGACGCGGAGGAGCGCGCCTACGGCGAGAACCTGTACGAGCCGCCGGAGACGGAGGCGACCGCCGTGGTCCAGGGCGGCGCGCGCGTGCTCACGCTGTCGGTCACGGACAGCGCGTGGAGCCGCTACTCGCCGCTCATCCCCGACCACGGCAAGCTGATGCACATGTTCCTGGTGCGCGAGCCGGGGATGGACGCCTTCGCGCACGTGCACCCGGTGCGGGCGGACTCGACCGACTTCCGGCTCATCCTGCCGCCGCTGCCGGCGGGGACGTACCGCGTGTACGCGGACGTGGTGCATGAGAGCGGCTTTCCCCAGACCTTCGTGGAGAGGGTGGTGATCCCCGCCGCCCCCGCGTCGCCCGCCGCGTCCGCCGCGTCCGCCGCGGCGGATCCGGACGACTCGTGGCGCGTGGGCGGCGGCGAGGCGGGGCGGACGGCGAGGCTGGAAGACGGGTCCACGATGACGTGGGAGCGGGACGCGCAGCTGGCGGCCGGACGGGAGACCACGCTGCGCTTTCGCGTGGCGGACCCGGCGGGCGCGCCCGCGGCGCTGCAGCCGTACATGGGGATGATGAGCCACGCCGCCGTCAGCCGCGACGACGGCTCCGTCTTCGTGCACCTGCACCCGGCGGGGAGCGTCTCCGCCACCGCGCAGCAGCTGTTCGTGCAGCGCGAGCGCGGCGACACCGCGCGCACGAGGGACGGGCGGCTGGTGGTGCGGGCGCCGGAGCACGCGATGCACGGCGGCGGCGAGCCGGGCGTGGTCTCGTTCCCGTACGAGTTCCCGCAGCCGGGCCGCTACCGCGTCTGGGTGCAGGTGAAGCGCGATGGCCGCGTCCTCACCGGCGCCTTCGACGCGGACGTGCGCTGATCGTCCAGAAACCGCAACAGACTTGGCCTCACACGGAGTCAGCGGAGTTAACGGAGGATGTTCCTCTCCTCTGTTGACTCCGTTGACTCCGTGTGAGGCTTCTTTTGGGGTTTTCGCAGTCCCGGCCTAGCTGCCGCCGCCGGCCGCGTCCGGCTCCGGGCGGATCAGCGTCAACGCGCGGGCCGCGATGTACTCCATCTGCTCCTCCCGCTCCCGCGCCCAGCGGGGAACGTTCAGCCCGTTCATTCCGAGCAGGAAGACGCTGACGGCGGCAAAGAACAGCGCCGAGGCGAGCGCTTCCTCCGCGTCGCCGGTCAGGAGGAGGGAGACGACGATGACCAGCCCCGCCAGCAGCGCCGCGATCCCCATCCGGCCGATCGCCACGGCATTGCCGTTCAGCGTCCCCAGGCGCAGGCGGTGGCCGGTGGACGTCGGCTCCACGTACGCGTGCAGGTTGCCGTTGGTCCAGGCGCGGATGCTACCGTGTGACCGGTCCTTGCCCTGCGCGGCGAAGGTCTCCCGCAGCTCCGCGACGAGCATCTCCCACTCCCGGTCCGTGGGCGCCCGCGGCAGGTCGACCACGCGGCCGACGGAGAGCGGGATGCCCATCTGCGTCCGCCGGGGAGCGGCTGCGCGGCCGCGCAGGTCGAGCGCCGCGGCCGCCTCGGCGATCCGCTCCGGCGCGATCCCCACCTCGCTGCCGATCGCCTGCAGCTCGCGGAGGGAGAACCCGTCCGTGGAGGCGAGGGCGCGCCCGCCGGAGGCGCGGGGGCTCGCGGCGGCCTCGAAGATCCGGGCGACCTCTTCGTCTCCGTAGCGGCGCTCGTCGGTCGTCATCGCTTGCTCCCGCAGGTGGATCGTTCGGTCCATGGTGAAGCGGCGCACCCGCCGCCGCTCCGCATTCCGGTGCCACGGCGGGAAACGGAACCGCGGCGGATCAGGTTTCACGCGCAGCCGGCAAATTCGCCAGGGCAGACACCCGTCAGGGGAGATTGCTCAATCTTGCCCAGGGCATCTCCAGGAATGCGTTGTCTTGCTGGGGGAGCGCCAAAGGGAAACGGCGTCCACACATCCGCCTGCGCGCGACCGAAGGATCTACTCCGCCGTACCGCGGGCCGGCGTCCGCGCGCCGGCCCAGCCCGCGGTTGTGCCGGCAAGATCCTTCGGCCGGCGCCAGAGTGCTGTGCAAACGCAAGATACGCGCGGCGCCTCCCGCAGAGTGTGTTTAGAATCTCCCTGGAGCTTGTTTTCCTGAGGGAGGCGCCGCTCCGAACCTGCTGCTACGAAGACTTTGGCGCCGACCGAAGGATCTCGCCGGCAGCACCGCGGGGCTGGATCAGTACCGTGAGTCCAGCCCCGCGATGGCCGAGACGAGATCCTTCGGTCGCGCGCAAACGGTTGACTAGCTTACGGTTCCAGGTGTGCGCTCCCTCAGGAAATCAAGGCGCTTCAATCAGGAACCGAGATTCTTAACACCCTCTCAGCTTGACTTTCGCCTTTCAGGCGGCGTAAGCCAGGGCCTGCACCCAGTGCTCGAGTAGCCGGGCTGGAATTGTGGCGCTCTCCCGGTCTGACGGGGAGCACGACATAAATTCGCTCGCCCAGAGCCGGCGCCGCAC
>DATAAG010000027.1:0-6749 GCA_036260235.1 Longimicrobium sp. | reverse complement strand
ACCACAGCAGCGCCGCCGCGTCCCCCGCCGCGCGGGCGGTCCACGCCGCGGCAGCGCCGGTGATGCCGAAGCGGTGGACCAGGAGGAAGAGCAGGGGCAGGTAAAGGACGACCTCCACCAGGTGCAGCTTCGCCGGCACGTCCGGCCGCCCCACCCCCAGCAGCAGCGCGGCGATCACCTTGGCGATGGCGTTCACCAGCAGCCCCGCCGCCAGCCACGCCAGCGGCCACCGCGCGGCGGCCGACCACTCCGCCCCCAGCCAGAGCCGCAGCCCCTCGCCCGCGAACGCCGCCAGCGCCAGCGCGGGGACCAGCACCAGCGCGAACGCCGCCTCCCATCCGCCGCGCAGCAGCCGCCCCATCCGCGCCGCGTCCACCGCCGCCGACGCCGCGGCGAAGGCGGGGAAGAAGACGCCCACCACCGCGCCGGAGAGCATCCCGATCCGCAGCGCCACCTCCTGCGGCGTCGCGTAGAAGGCGACGGCCGAGGCGGAGAGCGCGCCCGCGATCACGAAGCGGTCCGTGTACGCCATCACCGGCCCCGCCACCGCGCTCACCGTGCTCCATCCCCCGAAGCGCAGCAACTCCGCCGCCCGCCCGCGCTCCGGCCGCGCCGCGGTGCGCAGCTCCGGGAACTCGCGCAGGCAGAGCGCGGCGAGCGCCATCCACCCCGCCGCCCGCGCCGCCGCCAGCACGCCGACCACGCCGGGGAGCCCCGCGCCCAGCGCCAGCGCCGCCAGCGGCCCCAGGTAGGTGGCGGCGGAGACGCACGCCGTCACCAGGTTCAGCCGCCCGAACCGCCCGCGCGCCTCCAGCAGCCCGCTGAGCGCCGGCGCGGAGACGGTGAAGGGGAGCGCCAGGGAAAGGACCCGGAACGACGAAGCCGCCTCCCGCTCCAGCCCGGGCGGCAGCCGCAGCGCCGCGGCGAGCGGCCCCGCACCCAGCAGCAGCGCGATCCCGGCCATCACCCCCGCGCCGGCCGTGAGCGCCAGCGCCGTCCACGCGGTGGGCGCCAGCCCCGCCCCCAGCCCCCGACCCGCCGCCTGCGTGAGCGCGCGCCCCACGCCGAAGTGCATCACCGCCAGGTACCCCAGCACCGTCCAGGCCAGGGCGAGCACCCCCAGCCGCGCCGTCCCCAGCCCCGCCGCCAGCAGCGGGATCGCCAGCAGGCCCAGCACGGCGGGTACGGCCGCGCCGGCCAGGTTGTAGACGACGCCCCGCGCCAGCCGCCCGGCGCGCAGCAGCGGCGGCCCCCCGTCCGCCCGCGCGCTCTCCATGGACACCGATGCTTTCACCTGAGTCGTTAACTGCTGCGCCTACCCTGTGGGACGAAAGACGTCTCGCACGAATCGCTCGTCATCCATCAACCTCCCCCAGGGGTTTTTGGGGGAGGTGGGCGAGTCGTGCGAGCCCGGAGGGGGCGCGGCGGCTCGCACTGGACTTTCCATTCAGCGCCTGTAGGCGCGGGGCGCCTTCCATCACGCCAGAAATTCGGTTTGTTGCGGACGTGGCAGCGCTTCTCTCGAGGCGACTTTCTTAGGAGAGGTGTTGCCGAACCCCTTTTCGAGGATGACCGCGATTTGTCATCCTTGAGGGAGCGCACGCGCAGAACCAGCGGACGCACAACCACTTGCGCGCGGCCCGAAGAATCGACTCTCCCGTACCACGGACCGGCTTCCGCGCGCCGGGCCAGCCCCTCGGCTCCCCCGGCAAGATCCTTCGGTCGGCGCCAGAGTGCCGTGCAGACTGAAGGGTACGGGTGGCGCCTCCCTCCGGAGAGTTCCTGGCTAGGACTAGCAACACCTCTGAGAGCCCTGGGCTCCGCCACGGATCACTCCATCACTCCATCACTCCATCACTCCATCACTCCATCACCCCCCCAGCGCCGCCCGCGCCACGGGAAGCAGCCGGCGGGCGATCGCGTCCACCGACGCCTCGCGCAGGAACCAGAGGCGCGCGCGGCGGCCGCGGCGGCGCGCCTCCTCCGGCGCCGCGGCGATCTCCGCCAGCGCGGCCGCCAGCGCGGCGGGATCGTCCGGCGGCACCAGCCAGCCGCGCCCCTCCCCCAGCAGCTCCGGCAGGTCGCCCACCGTGGTGCCGGCGACGGGGAGCGCCATCGCCATCGCCTCCAGCGCCTTGGCGGGGAGCTGCGCCCGCGCGAACGGCACGTCCCGCTGGAGGACCGGCACCGCGTCCACCGCGGCCAGCAGCGCCGGCATCCGCGTGTTGCCGATGGGCCCCAGCGCGTGGAAGCGCCGGCCGAGCGCCGCCGCGGCCGCGTCGTGCTCCGGGCGGTGCGCCCCGGCGGCCACCAGGTCCCACTCCGCCGCCTCCGGCCGGGCGAGCGCCCGCAGCAGCGCGTCCCACCCCTTGTGCGGCCGCGGCACCCCCGCGAAGAGCGCCAGCCTGCGGTGCAGGGGAAGCTCGAACCCCCAGCGCAGGGCGCCGCGGTCCTCCAGCTCCGGCCGGTCGGGGTTGAAGGCGACGGAATCCGGCCCGTGGCGCAGCAGCGTTCCCCCGTAGCGCGCCTCCAGCGCCCGGCTGCTGACCGTCACCCCCGCCACGCCGCGGGTGAGCGGGTGCGCGGCCCGCGCCCACAGGCCGTGCGTGTCCGCCACCCGCCGCGCCCATCCCGCCGGCCCGTGCCCCGGCGCGTCGACGGCGCGCGACGACCATTCGTCGTCCTCCACGTCCAGCAGCACCGGCGTTCCCCGCCCCGCCGCGGCCAGGCGGGCGGGAAGGAGGGTGGTGAAGAGCGGCTTGCAGGCGTAGAGCAGGTCGGAGTCGCGGACCAGGCGGGCCAGGCGCGGCGCCGCGGCCAGCACGGCGGGGAGCAGGGGGCGGCAGCGGAGGGCGTGGACGGGAAAGCGGCCCCGGTAGGGCGCGTACACGTCGGGGCCGCTCAGCAGCAGCCCCGCCAGGTGCACCTCGAGCTCCCGGGACAGCGCCTGGGCCAGCGGCGCCGCCCGCACGATCGCGTTCCCCGCCAGGTCGTGCACCAGCAGGGTGACCCGCGGACGCGTCACGGCCACTCCGCCGCCGACAGCCCTCCCGCTCGCTCGGGGTGCGGCCGCGCCGGCCGGGGGGCGCCGTCGCGCGCGGCGGGGTGCGGCTCCGCGGCGGCCGCGGGAGCGGAAGCGGACGCCAGCGCCGCGTGGAAGAGCTCGCGGGTGCGCTGCACCGCCTCCTCGTCTCCCGCCCACTCGCGGCCGAAGGCGGCGGCGCGGCGCGACCAGGCGCGGTGCTCCTCCGGCCCCATCGCCACGCAGCGCTCCAGCACGGCGGTGAAGGCCGAGGGGGCGGAGAGGGGCAGGTCCCACCCCACCCCCCGGCGCTCCAGCCCCCGCCAGGGCGTCTGGTCGCTGATGAGGACGGGACACCCCTCCACCAGCGCCTCCAGGATCACGTGCCCGAAGTTCTCGCCCCAGGTGGGGAGGATCATCAGGTCGTGCTCGCGGAACACCTCGTAGACGCGGGCGTGCTCCACCGGGCCGTGGTAGCGGGCGGTGACGTTCGCCGGCAGCCGGGCGATGGCGCGGCGGCAGTCGTTCCAGTACCCCGCCTCTTCCACCGGGCCGTAGATGTCGAACTCCACCCGCCCGCGCACCCCCGCCAGAAAGACCAGCGCCCCCTCCAGGTTCTTCTTGCTGGCCACGCGCGAGACGTACGCCAGCCGCAGCACCCCCGGCTCCTTGGCGTGCGGGCGCTCCGGCGGCGGGGGGCGGTCCGCGCCCAGGTCCGGCGCCACCACCACCCGCGCGTCCTCGCCCATCCACCGGCGCACGTCCGCCGCCTCCTCGGCGCTGGACGCCTGCCACACCACGCCGTCGAAGAGGCCGGCCGCCTTGCAGGCGCGGATGTACAGCGCCTTCTTCAGGTAGCGCGGCGTCACCCCGCCCGGCGCGATGCGCGGCGGGAACCAGCGCCCCCAGGTCCCCGTCGCCAGCGCGCCGGGGTGCAGCTCGCCCCGCGGCGCCACCACCACGGGGCGCGCGGGAATGGCCCCCATCCGCCGCAGCAGCAGGGGGGCGAAGGTCATCCGGTCGGAGAACAGGCTGTTCAGGTACAGCACGTCGTGCGGCGTGGCGTTGATCACGCGCCGCAGCGCGCGCATCCCCGTCTCGCCCGGCGGCAGGTAGAGCGCCTGGGCCTTCCCCACCGGGTGCCACCGGCCCGGGGGAATGCCGGGGTAGGGCGCGCGGTCGCCGAAGTCGCGGTCGCGCGTCACCAGCTTGAAGTGGTACCCCGGCCCCAGCCGCTCCACCGTGTGGGCGACGCTGCGCACCGGCCCACCCGCCTTCATGCCGGGGAGGTAGTGGTCTACGACGCTCAGGATGGTGACGGGCATGCGAACCGCGGCTGAACGGCGATCAAGGGCGTCGAAGGACGCACGGGCTACCCCGCCCGGGTGGAGCGGAACCACTCCACGAAGAGGGGAATGCCCTGCTCGATGCGGGTGGTGGGCGCGTATCCCAGCAGGTCGCGCGCCCGCGAAACGTCGGCGCAGGTGCGCTCCACGTCGCCCGGCTGGGGCGGCAGCCGGCGCAGGCGGGGCTCCACCCCCAGCGCCCGGGCCAGCAGCTCCACCAGCCGCGACAGCGTCACCGTGTCGCTCTCCCCCAGGTTGAGCACCTGGTAGCAGCCGGGGTGCGCCAGCGCGTACTCCACCGCCCGCGTCACCCCCTGCACGATGTCGTCCACGTAGGTGTAGTCGCGCCGCGTGGACCCGTCGCCGAAGAACGGGATCTCCTGCCCGGCGGACATCAGCCGCGCGAACTTGTGGATCGCCAGGTCCGGCCGCTGCCGCGGGCCATAGACGGTGAAGAAGCGCAGGCACACCACCGACAGCCCGTACAGGTGGCCGTAGGTGTGCGCCAGCAGCTCCCCCGCCCGCTTGGTGGCCGCGTACGGCGAGATCGGCCGGCCCACCGGGTCGTCCTCGGAGAACGGCACCGCCGCGCTGTTGCCGTACACGCTGCTGCTGGAGCCGAAGACGAACGCTGGCACCCGCAGCCGCCGCGCCAGCTCCAGCATGGCCACCGTCCCCTCCACGTTCACCCGGGTGTACAGCACCGGCTCCTCGATGGAGGGGCGCACGCCGGCCCGCGCCGCCAGGTGCACGATGGCGTCGATCCCGCCCGCCCGCGCCCCCGCCTGCGCCAGCCCCGCCTCCACCCCCGCGCCGTCGCAGATGTCCGCCTCCACCAGGCGAAAGCGGGGGTCGTCCAGCAGCGGGCGGATCCCCTCGCGCTTGATGGCCGGGTCGTAGAACGGGTCGAAGCTGTCCACCGCCCACACCGTGCCGCCGCGCTCCAGCAAGGCGCGGCACAGGTGGCTGCCGATGAAGCCGGCGCCCCCCGTCACCACCACCCGCAGCGCGTGCCCCGCGGCCGGATCCGCCCCGCCGCTCACAGCGTCCGCGACGACTGGCCCTGCCCTACCAGCCGCTGAAAGTGCGGCAGGGTGCGGCGCAGCCCCTCTTCCAGCGGCACCCGCGGCGCCCACCCCAGCACCTCGCGCGCGAGGGTGATGTCGGGCCGGCGCACCTTGGGATCGTCCTGCGGCAGCGGGAGCGTGGCGATCTCGGAGCTGCTCCCCGTCAGCCGCAGCACCGCGTCGGCCAGCTGGCGCACCGTGAACTCGTCCGGGTTGCCGATGTTGGTGGGGTCCACCCGGTCGGAGTGGAAGAGCCGGTAGATCCCCTCCACCAAGTCGTCCACGTAGCAGAAGGAGCGCGTCTGCGAGCCGTCGCCGTAGACGGAGAGGGGCTCGCCGCGCAGCGCCTGCACGAGGAAGTTGCTCACGACCCGCCCGTCGCCGGGGCGCATGCGCGGGCCGTAGGTGTTGAAGATGCGCACGATGCGCGTGTCCACCCCGTGGTAGCGGTGGTACGCCATGGTCATCGCCTCGGCGAAGCGCTTGGCCTCGTCGTAGACACCCCGAGGCCCGACAGGGTTGACGTGCCCCCAGTAGCTCTCCGGCTGCGGGTGCACCTGCGGGTCGCCGTAGACCTCGGAGGTGGAGGCGAGGAGGAAGCGCGCCTCCTTGGCCTTGGCCAGCCCCAGCGCCTTGTGCGTCCCCAGCGACCCCACCTTCAGGGTGGGGATCGGCTGCTCCAGGTAGTCCACGGGCGAGGCCGGGCTGGCGAAGTGCAGCACCCCGTCCAGCTGGCCCTCGACGTAGATGAAGTTGGTGACGTCGTGGCGGACGAAGAGAAAGCCGTCGCGCCCGATGAGGTGCGCGATGTTGTTCGGGTGGCCGGTGATGAAGTTGTCCATCCCCACCACCTGGTGCCCCTCGGCCAGGAAGCGGTCGCACAGGTGCGAGCCCAGGAACCCCGCGGCGCCGGTGATCAGGACGCGCATGTGCGGCGGCGGTGGGGGACGTGGATGCTGCGGCGCGGCGTGGGCAAGCTCGTTCTGCCAGATCGGGTGTGCGTACGGAACTGCGTCTCGTGGGGGCCCCTCCCCCCGGCCCCCTCCCCGCACAAACTGCGTGCGGAGACGGGGAGAACTGCGGGGTGCCGTGGCGAACATCCTGCCGCGGGCACGCCCCCTCCGGGCTCGCACCACTCGCCCACCTCCCCCAAAAACCCCTGGGGGAGGTTGGAGCGGGCGCCGGGCTCCAGGCGATCCGGCGGCATCGTGCCGCCCGCCGGAGGGGCCCCTCCCCCCGGCCCCCTCCCCGCACAAACTGCGTGCGGAGACGGGGAGAACTGCGGGGTGCCGTGGCGAACACATCCTGCCGCGG
>DATAAG010000026.1:0-11194 GCA_036260235.1 Longimicrobium sp. | reverse complement strand
AACGGGGCTTCTGGCAGTCCGGGCGGGTTTACCCGCTCGGGGCTGCGGGCACCGTCGGATCAGGCCGGCGGCGCCGTCCCCTTGCGGCGCTGCTGGGCGCGCCACAGGTAGTAGGCGGGGATGCCGGCCAGGATGATGGCGAAGCCGAAGAGCGTCTCCCCCGCGTTGTTGATCGCAGAGTTCAGCAGCATCCCCACGGCGCCGACCAGGAAGAGGACCGGGACGATCGGATAGCCGACGGTGCGGTACGGCCGCTCTACGTTCGGCCGGGTGCGGCGGAGCTTGAAGACGGCGAGCACCGCCAGGCAGTAGAAGGGCCAGATCCCCAGGACGAAGGAGTCCGAGAGCTGCTGGAAGTTGCGCATCAGCACGTACGCGATCCCCAGGCTGGCCGCCAGGCCGATGGCCGCGTACGGCGTCTTCCACAGCGGGTGCACCGCCGCGATCGGCCGGAAGAAGTTGCGGTCCTCGGCCATGGCGTACAGGATGCGCGGGCCCGTCATCGTGCTGCCGTTCAGCGCGCCGAAGGTGGAGATCATCACCATCCCCGCCACCAGCGCGGCCCCCACCCCTCC
Organism: Longimicrobium sp.; assembly: GCA_036260235.1. GTDB lineage: Bacteria > Gemmatimonadota > Gemmatimonadetes > Longimicrobiales > Longimicrobiaceae > Longimicrobium. Next base: position 10,619 of record DATAAG010000026.1, on the reverse strand, counting down.
GAAGATCCGCTGCGCCACGTCCGAGGCCACCAGGGTGCTCGTCGCCATCTCGTGCATCGGCAGGATGTACAGGTACGCCGTCACGATGGTCAGGTAGATGGCCGCCACGGCCAGCACCCCGCCGATGATCGCCCGCGGCATCGTGCGCCCGGGGTCCTTCACCTCGCCGGCCATGAAGGTGAGGTCCGCCCACCCGTCGTACGCCCACATCACCGACACCAGCGCCAGGCCGAACCCTGCCCACGAGGCCGGCGCCATGCCGTTGGGGTTCGCCAGCGCGCCGCCGCCCCCGTCGCCCAGCAGGAACGCGGCGGCGGCCAGGCCCACGATGGCCGCCACCTTGGCCGCGGTGCTCAGGTTCTGCACCACCGCGCCCCAGTTGACGGAGCGGATGTTCGCCAGGCCCAGGAGCAGGATGGCGCCCGCCGCCACCCACCGCACCCACTCCGGCCCGTAGCCGAAGAGCCGCCCCGCGTACTCCGCGAAGATCATGGCGATGGCGCCCAGCGCGGAGGGGCGGATCACCAGCAGCTCCGTCCAGCCGAAGAGGAAGGCCGGCAGCGGTCCGTACGCCTCGCGCAGGAAGACGTAGATGCCGCCGGAGCGCGGGTACATGGCGGCCAGCTCCGCGATGGTGAGCGCGCCCATCAGCGCCACCACCGCGCCCACCACCCAGATGAGGGAGAACGCGCCCACCGTCTCCACCCGTTCGGCGACGCCGGCGGGGACGCGGAAGATGCCGCTGCCGATGGTGCTGCCCACCAGCACCGCCGCGGCGCTCCAGATGCCCAGCCGGCGCGGCAGCCGGTCCACGTGCGGGCCGGGATCGTAGTCGGGAAGCGCGGGGGAGCCGCGCTGTGCGTCGGTCACGGACATGGCGGATGTCGGGGACGGGTGGGTGGAGCCCTGCCGAGCGGCGATGGATGCGAGGGATACGGTCCGCAAGATACTCGTGTTCCGCCCCGCCTCACAACTGGCGCGGCGTGGATGGATGGGCTCGGCCGCCGGCGACCGCCCGGCCCGGGCAGTTGAACGCGATCGCGGAAGTGATCCGGCAGTCGTGCCGTCCGCCGCCAGGAGCGAATGAATTCGCCGCTGGAACATCGCGAAGTCCGCCTGCGCGGACTCCCGGTCGCCGGCTTGCCCGCATGAACGTGGCGATCGCGCGATGGCGCATATCACAACCGACGCCGTCACGATGCTACGCTCGGGGCCCCGGATGCCGCGGCCACGGTCCGCGCAGGCGGACTTCGCGCGTTTCCAGCGGCGAATTTCATTCGCTCCGGGAGGCGAAGCGCGTCATCGCCTCATCCGACTCGAATCCGCCGGCAGGCGCATCCGAGAATCCGGCTCCATCCCGCTCGATCCCGTGCGCGCTTCGCCGCCGCCACTGGCGAACCCTTTGCGCGCGTGGCAGTATGACACGTCACGAATCATCCCCGCGGGCGGGCGATCCGCCGCGCGGCATCAGATCCCGAGAATCGGCATCATCAGCCCATGCCCATGCGAACCCTCGTACGGCCCCTGATCCTGGGCTTCGCGGCCCTGCTGGCGGCCGCGCCGGCGCCCGCGCAGCAGCAGACGCAGCCGTCGCAGCTCACCGTGCAGCGCATGTTCGGCGGCGACTTCCAGCTGGAGGGGCTCCCCGCCATCCAGTGGATGAACGACGGCCAGCGCTACACCTTCGTGGGCGACGACGGCGACCTGATGGTGGAAGACGCCGCGAGCGGCCGCCGCGAAGTCCTGGTCCCCGCCAGCGCGCTGGTGCCGCAGGGGGCGCAGCGGCCCATCGACGTCGAGGACTACGAGTGGTCCGAAGACGAGCGGAAGCTGCTCATCTACACCAACACCCAGCGCGTCTGGCGCGCCAACACGCGCGGCAAGTACTACGTCTGGGACCTGGACCGCCGCACCCTGACGCCCATCTCCACGCAGACCGGCTGGCAGCAGTTCGCCAAGTTCTCGCCGGACGGATCGAAGGTGGGCTTCGTGCGCGACAACGACCTGTTCGTCACCGACCTGGCCACCGGGCGCGAGACGCGGCTGACGCAGGACGGCAGCGAGACCATCATCAACGGCACCTTCGACTGGGTGTACGAGGAGGAGCTGGGGCTGCAGGACGGCTGGCGGTGGAGCCCGGACGGCCGGCGGATCGCCTTCTGGCGCATCGACCAGTCGCCCGTCCGCACCTTCTACCTCATCCAGGAGACGGACAGCCTCTACGCGCAGCCGCTCGCCATCCGCTACCCCAAGGCGGGGACGCCCAACCCCGTCGCCCGCATCGGGGTGGTGGAGCTGGCGGGCGGGCGCACCACGTGGATGGACACGGGGACGGACCCGGAGGCGCTGCTGGCGCGGATGGAGTGGGCCGCCTCGCCCACCGAGGTGGTGATCCAGCGCACCAACCGCATCCAGAACCGCATCGACGTGCTGCTGGCGGACGCCGGCACCGGCCGCAGCCGCACGATCCTCACCGAGGCCGACAGCGCCTGGGTGGACGTGACCGACGACTTCCACTGGATCAACGGCGGCCGCCAGTTCCTGTGGTCCAGCGAGCGGGACGGGTGGAACCACCTGTACCTGTACGACCGCGACGGCACCCTGGTCCGCCAGCTCACCCGCGGACCCTGGGAGGTGACGGGGGTGATGGGGGTGGACGAGCGCGGCGGCTGGGTGTACTTCGGCGCCACGGAGGAGGGGCCCACCGAGCGGCACGTCTACCGGGGGCGGCTGGACGGGCGCGGCGGCGTCGAGCAGCTGAGCCGCGACGCGGGGGCGCACTTCGCCGCCATCAGCCCCGCGGGCACCTACTACCTGGACACGCACTCCACCATCACCACGCCGGCCGTCACCCGGCTGCACCGGGCGGACGGCACGCCGGTGCGCACGCTGGTGGAGAACGCGCGCGTCCGCGGGGTGATCGGCGGCCTGGCGGTCCGCGCCCCGGAGTTCATCACCATCCCCGGGGCGGACGGCACGCCGCTGAACGCATGGATGATCCGGCCGGCGGACTTCGACCCCTCGAAGAAGTACCCGGTGCTGATGTACGTCTACGGCGGCCCGGGGTCGCAGACGGTGCTGAACTCGTGGGGCGGCAGCCGCTACCTGTGGCACCAGCTGCTGGCCCAGCGCGGCTACATCGTGGTGAGCGTGGACAACCGCGGCACCGGCGCGCGCGGGCGCGACTTCAAGAAGTCCGTCTACCTGCGGCTGGGGGAGAAGGAGACGGAGGACCAGATCGCGGCTGCCCACTGGCTGGCGCGGCAGCCGTACGTGGACGCGGAGCGCATTGGCATCTGGGGGTGGAGCTACGGCGGGTACATGACGGCCATGGCGCTCACCCGCGCCGGCTCGCCCTTCAAGGCGGGGATCGCGGTGGCGCCGGTGGCGGACTGGTCGCTCTACGACACCATCTACACCGAGCGCTTCATGCGCACCCCGCAGCAGAACCCGGAGGGGTACCGCCTGGCGCCGGTGAACGACGTGGCCAACCTCCGGGCCAGGCTGCTGCTGGTGCACGGCACCGGCGACGACAACGTGCACTTCCAGAACAGCGTGCGCCTGGCCAATGCGCTGCAGGCGGCGGGGAAGCAGTTCCAGTTCATGGCCTACCCCAACCGCACCCACGGCATCAGCGGCGGGAACACCAGCACGCACCTGTACACAATGCTGACGGACTGGATCGTCCAGAACCTGTGAGTGCGTGAGTGCGTGAGTGCGTTAGTGCGGAAGAGGCCCGCCTCCGGGTGTGGGGGCGGGCCTCTCCGTATTTCAGCAGTCAGGGAGTCGATCTCGGGACCTGGGATCAGGACGTTGCAGGCTATTCCCTATTCCCTGTTCCCTGTTCCCTGTTCCCTGTTCCCTCAGTGGTTGCCGTGCGCCTCGGGGTGGTGGTGCGCGTCCAGTTCCTCACCCTTGTACTGGCCGGCGCCCGGGCCGTAGCCCGTGCGGCCCACGCGGTTGGGGATCTCGACCTGCACCTCGCCCACGTTGTTGTCGTAGCTGGCTTCCGCGAACATGTGGCACATGCCGTTGGCGTCCTTGGCCGGGCACACCTCGCCCTTCCGGGGAGCGAACGGCGGATTGGCCGTGATGCGGATGACGTAGCGGCCCGGCGGCACCGGCTCGTTCGGGTCCGAGAGCAGGAACAGCTGTCCCGGCAGCTGCTTGACGTACATGTCGCCGAAGCCGGTGCTGATCCCCTGGTTGCCGTGGAGCGTCAGGTTGCCGCAGTTCAGGTAGTAGCGGGCCTTGGGGGCCGTGCCGTCCTGCGCCCAGGGGGTGGTGTCCAGCATGCAGAAGCCACGCTTGCGGGCCTGCACCGCGGGGCCGAGCGAGCCGTCGGCCCTGACGGGCAGGATCTCGTAGGTGGCGTAGTTGCGGAAGTGGAAGTGGGCGTGGCAGCTGGCGAACTCGAACAGGCCGTCCTGGTCGCTGTAGTCGCCGTCGCCGTTGGGGTCCATGTGGGCCAGGGGGTCGCCCACGTACAGGTCGGCGTCGCCGATGTTGTTGATGAGCACCGAGAAGCGCAGCGAGCGGTGCGTGCCGGTGGGGATGTTGCCCTCCTCCACGCTGCACTGTCCGTCCACGAAGTTCTCCTCCAGCACCACCCACGAGCTGGCGACGGTGCGGGTGTCCACCACCAGGTCGGGCGTGCCCACCAGGTCCTGCTGCGCGGACTGGGAAATCCGCTCCGGCGCCGAAAGGCCGCCCGCGGCCTGCTCGCACGCCGCCACCGTGCCCGCGGCCAGCAATGCCGCCGCCATTCCGAATACTGAGACTCTGCGCATCCGTCTTCTCCGCAAGGGGGTTGAGGAGGGTGTGGGGACCCGTGGTCCCCGGGGGTTGCCCGCGCGTCCGGAGCGGGCAGTGAACAACTCTGGTGCAGCACAAGCGCGTTCCGGTGCGCAGGGCGCCTGCAAACCGCGCTCTTTTTGGCGTAATCCACGTTACCGCGGGGCGAGCCCGCGAACCGGCGGTACAGCGAGTCTGATGCTGGCCGCGGGACCGCGTGCGGCCGGGGAAGTGCGGTACTGCCTGACGTTCTTTTCCGCGGAGCCTCGGGTACTGCAGGGGAGTTCGGCGGAGGGGTACTGCCCGGCGTGGCGCGTCCAATGCGCGACCGTGGAGGCCGCAACGGTGCGGGCGCGGTGTGACGTGGTACAAGTCCCGTGCCACACAGTTGTGGCCGGGAGTTGCGCGGATGGCGACGCCCCCCAAGGGCGCATGGAAGCCGACGTATCACGCCTGCGGACAAACTGTACGCGCCATCGAGAGGGAGGTCAAGCATTCTGATGCACGCGATCCGGTGGCGCCGGGAATCTGATACTCTTTTCCGTAGTACAGGAAAAATGTGCGGATCGGGGAAGGAAGCGCGCGGAGAGCGCGGAGAAAGCATCACGCCCTCCACGTCCTCCCTCCCTTCCCACCGCGTCCTTTCGCTTGAAACCGTGCAGGATGGCAGCGAGAGCATTTCGGGTCAGGAAGTGAGTCACACGACCCGCCAATCAGCAGGGATCAGGCGCCGCGGCCGCCCCGGCCACGGCCACGCCCACGGTCCTCCTCCTGGTCGGCACGGCCATCCTCGCGGAAGGGGCCCTCCCGCTCGCGCCCGGTTGGATGGCATCCCACGCAGTTGCGGATCTCGCGGATCCCTTCGTCCAGGTGCTCGGCGCGCATCTCCTGCGCATCGTGGCAGGCGTAGCAGGTGTACGTGCGAAAGCCGGGCATCTCCTGGTGGCAGGTGCGGCACTCGATCACGCCCTGCCCGCCGTGGTCCAGCGGAAACGCGTGGTCGAGCTCCGCGTCGCTCCAGTCGCCGGTGTGGTGGCAGGCGGCGCAGTCGGTGCCGTAGCGGCCGTCGTGCGCGTCGTCGGGGCGGTGGCAGCCGATGCACGTCTCCGGCGCGGCGGAGAAGGCGGCCAGCTCGCGCACGGGGGTGTGGCACCCCGTGCACGGGACGGGGACGTGCCGGCCGGTGAGGCGAAAGGCGACGGTGTCGTGGCGAAAGGCGGAGAAGCGGTCCACGCCGTCGTGGCAGGCCATGCAGGCGCGCCCCCAGTCGCGCACGTGCGCGGCCGTGAACGCCGCCTGGTACTCGCCGTGGCACTGCGCGCAGCGCGCCTCGGCGAAGCGGAAGGTCTCCGCGGCGTGGCAGCTGGAGCAGGTGAAGGCGCCGCCGCCCGCCAGCTCCCGGTGCGCGGCCAGGGAAAAGCCCAGCCGCTCGTGCGCGAAGCCCTCGCCGCTGAAGTCCGTCAGCACGGCCGCGGGGCCGCGATGCTCCACGTGACACTGCAGGCACTCGCCGCCGTTCGGCAGGATGCCGTGCAGCCGCGTGGTGTCGCCCAGCTCGGCGCGCACCTCCACGTGGCAGGCCAGGCAGCGGTCCGCCATCCGCTCCTGCGACAGGGGCGGCGTGTGGCACATCGCGCACTGCTTCGACAGCTCCGCGTGCGACGCCACCCCGCCGACCCGCCCGCCACCCTCACGTCCTGCGTGCAGCCGGCCCGGGCTCAGGATGCCGCCGCCCGTCACCGCCCACGCGGCGAGCACCGCGGCCGCGGCCACGGCGGCGGCGCCCAGCGCCCAGCGGGTCAGCGACGAGGAGAAGCGCACGGGGGCTCAGCGGAGGAAGGAGGCGTAGTACAGCGCGCCGGCCACGTGCACCGCGGCCAGCACGAACATCGCCGCCGCAAGGGGGACGTGCAGCAGCCACCAGAGGAAGAGCACCCGCCGCGCCCCCGGCGCCGCGGGGACCTTGGGGACGGCGGTGTAGGCGAACCGCCCCACGATCCCGCTCGCCACCACGACGAGGACCGTCAGCGCCAGCACGCCGGCCAGGCCGCGGAAGCGGAAGGCGCTGTGCAGCAGCACCAGGTACGGCCCCACCAGCCCGGCGAAGACGTGGGCCTGCATCCAGTGCCGCAGGGGACCGTAGCCCTCCCGCGTCACCTTCTTGCGCCAGGTGTACGCCGTCTCCGCGAAGAGCATCAGCAGGATGCCGGTGATCCCCAGCACGTGGCCCACCAGCCCGCGTGCTGGCGGCGGCCCGTCCGCCGCCAGCGGCAGGTAGGCGGCGGTCGCCAGGGCGATGGCGCCCAGCGCGAGCAGAAGCTCAACCGGCCGCCGCGCGGTTGCCGTAGAGCCGGTCATGGAAGGCGAGCAGGCGGTCCAGCGCCGTCGCGGGATCGGCGGCGCACCGGGCGCGGATGGAGGAGACGTCCACCCGGTCCGCGACCAGCCGGGCGAGCGGATGCGAAAGGACCTGCGAGCCCATCACGATGGCGCCCTGCACGGCGCGCTCCCCCAGCAGCACGCGCACGCGGTCGGTGCCGTGGCGCTCCTGCACGGTGGTGGACGGGCCGCGCGCCGTCCACGACTCGCTCTGGCCGCGGGTCATCGTCTTCAGGTCCGGGTCCTTTCCCCCGCCCACCGCGCCGATCACCGTCGTCACCAGCCCGGCCACGCGGGTGACGTTCATCGGGACGTGCTTGCGGTAGGGCTCGCCGGCGCCCGCCATGTTCGCCCCCGCCGCGCGCCCCATCCGCAGCGCCGAGTTCCAGAGGGCGTCCAGTTCCGCGCGGCCGGTGGCGGGATCCAGCACCTGGGCCACGTCCCCCGCGGCGAACACGTCGGCGGCGCTCGTCTCCAGCAACTCGTTCACCGTCACGCCGCGGTCCACCTCGATTCCCGCCTCCTTCGCCAGCGCCAGCCGCGGCCGGATGCCGACGGCGACCGCCAGCACCCCGCAGGGGATCCGCTCCCCCGCGACGGTCTCCACCGCGGCCAGGCGGCCGTTCTCCCCCACGGCGCGGGCGATCTCGGTGCGGCGGTGGATGCGGACGCCCTCCATCTCCAGCCGCTCCTCCACGATGGCGGACTCGACGGGATCCAGCACCTTGCTCCAGTAGCGGTCGCCGCGCAGGAAGTAGTGCACGTGCATCCCCTGCGCGTGCAGCCCCTCCACGATCTCCAGCGCCGTGCTCCCCCCGCCCACGACCACGGCGCTCCCCCGCCGCCGCGCCCGCTGGAGCATCGCGCGCGCCTGGTCCAGCCCGTCCAGCTGCATCACCCCGTCCAGCTCGCCGCCCGGGAACTCCGGGGGGATGGAGACCGCGCCCGTCGCCAGCAGCAAGCGATCGTACCCGATCGTCCGCCCATCCTCCAGCGCCAGCCGATGTTCGGCGGGATGGAGGGAGGCCGCGCGGGCGTGGATGCGGTCGATGCCGAGCGCCGCCACCTCCGCCGGCGTCCGGACGTACAGCCGCTTCTCCGGAACGGAGCCGGTGAGCAGGTACGCCAGCCCGGGGCGCGAGTAGAACGGGTGCGGCTCCTCGCCCACCAGCGTGATCGAGGCGGATGCGTCGCGCTCGCGGATGGCCTCGCACGCGGAGAGCCCCGCGATGCCGGTGCCTACGACGACGTACCGGCGCGTCACGCGTCCGCATCCGGCAGGGCGAAGCGCAGCACGCCGCGCGGGCAGCGGGCCACGCACTCGCCGCAGAGGATGCAGTGGCTCTCCAGCACCGGCCTGGCCTCGCGCGAGTAGCTGCGCACGTCGATGCCCATGGGGCAGTTGTACGAGCAGATGCCGCACTGCACGCACCGTCCCGCCACCGCCTCCACGTGGCCGCGGGCCAGCAGGCGCAGCCGCTCCGCGTCCGTCGGCAGCGGCCCGCGCACCGGCTGCACCGCCCCGCTGCCCACGATGGTCACCAGCGTGCCCGGCCCCTCGCCCCTCCTCCCTTCGTTGGCGCTGGATTCGGATGCGGCGCCGCCCGCCGCGTGCGCAGGATCGTGTGCCGGAGCGGCGGCGCGGCGGCGAAGAAAGCGGAGCAAGGGCGGCCGCGGGTGGAGAGGTGTGTGCTCGTGGATCGGATGGACGGGCGACGCAACGACCGTGCGCACACCCGCTCGCCCGTACGGACAGCAGCGGGCGCACGGCGATGCCGCGCGCCCGCTGTCCTGTATCGAACCAGGGAATAGAGTGCCCGTGCCGGCTATTCCCTATTCCCTATTCGAGCCTGTCCAATAAACCTGGGAGTGGTCGCGGGCGGAAGGCTGGCAGCATAGATTGGCGCGAGCCACACGAGCCACTGTGATCTGCCGATGAGCTACAACTTCCGCGAGTACAATCAGGACCAGCTCTTCCTGATGCCCCCCTCGATCCAGGAGTGGGTGAAGGAGGACAGCCTGGCGCGCTTCCTCTCCGAGATCCTTGATGAGCTGGATGCACGCGGGCGACTGGAGGCCTTCTACGCTCCATACCGTGTGGACGGCTGGGGGGCGGCGGCGTTCAACCCGGTGATGATGCTGAAGGTTCTGCTGTACGCCTACACGCACGGGATGACGAGTTCGCGGCGGATTGCGGCGATGCTCGAGGTGGACATCGCCTTCCGGTACCTGGCGGCGAACAACCAGCCTGACTTCCGGACGATCAACGGGTTTCGCACGACGCACCTGGAGGCGCTGCTGGAGTTGTTCGTGGACGTGCTGGAGTTGTGCAGGGATGCGGGGATGGTGAAGCTGGGGCGTGTGGCGCTGGACGGACATCGGGTGGCGGGCGATGCGTCGCTCTCGGAGAACCGCAAGCGCGAGCGGCTGGAGCAGCAGGTCCAGGAACTCCTGGACGAAGCGGCATGGATCGATGCCCGGGAGGATCAGCAGCACGGTCCGGAGGCGCGTGGGGATGAGCTTCCGTCGGGGCTGAAGAATCCGCGCAAGCGGGCGGAGCACCTGCAGCGAGCGATCGAGGAGTTGAAGAAACGGGAAGCCGCGCTGCGCAAGGAGCAGGAAGAGAAAATCGCGCTGCGCGAGAAGGAGGAGCAGGAAACCGGTCGGAAGAAGCGCGGCCGCAAGCCCAAGCCGGTTGCGGAGGTGAAGCTGCCGGAAGAGGCGCGGGTGAACCGCACCGACCCGGAGAGCCGGGTGATGAAGGCGCGCCGCGGGTGGGTGCAGGGCTACAACGCCCAGGCGATGGTGGACTGCGACAGCCAGGTCATCGTCGCACAGCAGGTCACCAACGAAGAGTCCGACGTAAAGCTGCTGGCCCCGATGCTGGAGCAGTGCGAGAAGCAGGCGGGAGCCCGTCCGGAGCAGGTGCTGGCGGATGCGGGGTACTGGTCGGAGGAGAACGGCGCGCTGGATGGGGAGGAGGGGACCGATCTGCTGATTGCGACGGTGCACTGGGCGCGGGAGCGGCCTGAGGAACATCCCCAGCGCGATCGGATGGAGGCGAAGCTGGAAAGCGAGAAAGGCAAGGCGGCCTACGCCCAGCGAGGCAGCACCGCCGAGCCCGTGTTCGGACAGATGGTGACGCGGGGTCTGGAGCGGTTTCGCCTGCGAGGCAAGAAGAAGGTGGGGCTGGAGTGGTCGTTGTGGTGCACCACGCACAACCTTCTCAAGCTGTGGAGACACGCGAAGCGCACTCATGGGTGTAGTGTGTCCTGCACGGCCGCACTGGCTGGATAGAGGCCCGCGAAGGGGTGCTTTCTGCTGCTCCAAACTCAAAAGGTCGCCCGAGGACGTCCCGGGAGGTGCTGGAGTGGAACCCAGCCGGTCCGGAAAACGTCCCCGGGTGATGCGCCCCGCCCAATCAAAACGATTTGCTGGACGGGCTC
>DATAAG010000025.1:0-8932 GCA_036260235.1 Longimicrobium sp. | reverse complement strand
TGAGCTTCGATTCCATGGACGACCTGCAGGCCGGGCTGGGCTCGCCCGAGGGGCAAGCGGCGGCCGCGGACATCGCCAACTTCGCCACCGGCGGACGTCAGTGCCGCTCGCTGTCGAACACCAGCACGGTCACGCCGCCGGTGGCGAAGTTGGCGATGTCCGCGGCCGCCGCTTGCCCCTCGGGCGAGCCCAGCCCGGCCTGCAGGTCGTCCATGGAATCGAAGCTCAGGACGCCGACCAGGTGGTAGGGCGCGGGCCCTTCGGGCGTCATCACCGGGCCCCGGCTGGCCTCCAGCGAGCGCAGGCCGGGGATCTTCTTCGCCAGCGGGATGTGGGTGCCGGTGAGGTGCCGGGCGAAGGCGTCGGCATCGGCGGGCGGGTTGAACAGCGAGACGAGCTTGGCCATGGGGTCTCCAGAAGGGAGTGGAACGTGATCCGGGAAAAACCGCAGGACCGGAATAGCACGTTCCTTATCAGACAGCAAGCACCAAGCACGCGTTCCCCGTCCGCCGGGCGGCGCTCAGCCGCCGTCGCGCGCGTCCACGCCCGTTGCCGGCCCGGGATCACGCTCCCCACGGGCCGTGGCGTGCAGCGCGGGGATCAGCTCGCGCAGGACGCGGACTTCGGCGCGCGTGAGGCCGTCGGCGGAGACGACGAGCGGGTCGCGGCCGCCGTGCGGCACCAGCAGCCAGTGCTCGCCGCCGTAGTCGCCGTGGCGGATGGACTTCACCGCCGTCCACGCCAGCGTCCGCGGCCGGCCGCCGCGCACCAGCGTGATCCCCTGGGGCGAGAGCTCGATGGCATCGGTCCACGCGGTGCGCATGCGCGCGGCGCCCCCGGCCAGCACCAGCGCCGTGCCCCCGGCGGCGAACACCAGCATCATCGGCCAGTCGCGCTCGCCGTAGCCGTACAGCGTCGCCAGCACCACCACGAACGCGAAGACCGCCGCGCCGGCGGCCTCGCGCTTCGCGGCGGGCCGCTGCGGCTCGAACCGGTGCACCGGGCCGGCGGGATCGGTCGTCGTCTCCATGGATCGGATGATGGTCGGGCTCGACGGGCTCAGCCGCGGCGCACGTCCGCCTCGCTGGCCATGAAGCGGCCGCCCTGGCCCTGGATCTCGTACTGGATGATGTCGCCCGAGCGGTAGCCCTGGCGGATGGTGCCGGCGCCCCGCGGCGTCTGCACGCGGTCGCCCTTGCGGTAGCGGAACGAGGCGGGGCCGTCGGGATCGTCCAGGGTGACGGAGCCGTGCTTCCAGTGGATGTCGAAGGGCCCCACGCCGTGCACCTGCACCACCGCCGCGTCCGGCGAGTAGCCGTACATGGTGCTCCCCCTGGGCGCGAAGGCGTAGGAGCCGGGCGTGAGCGCCTGCAGCCTGGCGCGGTCCCAGGTGTCGCCCACGGCGAAGTACCAGGTGCCCTGCACCACCGTGATGTGCTCGTCCACGGAGTGCGAGTGCAGGGGGATGACCGTGCCGGGGAGCTCGTTGATGCGCATCACGAACGGCTCTCCGGCCTTCTCCGGGTCGCCGTGCAGGATCTCCACGTCGCCCGTCATCGGCCGCAGCGGGACGATGCGGTGCCCCGCGGCGCCGCTGTCCGCGCGCGCCACCGCCGACGCCGTGCCGAACGCGGAGAGCGTCTCTCCCCCGTCCTCCCCGGGCGTGTCGCGGCCGCAGGCGAGCAGGACCGCCGGGATGAGCAGCAGTTGTGGACGCATGTGCGTGTTCGTGGATGGAGAGGGTCGCCGCAGCCGCCGTTCAGGTTGAGATTGCCGCGCCTGTGACAGGCGATTGATGCCCTTTGCGAATCTACACCGGGAATCGCCGCGCCCGCGCCGGAGCGACTGAAGTCGCCGCTGGAAATTCGCAACGTCCGCCTGCGCGGACTGCATCGCTGCCTCGGGAGCGTGGTGGCGAGCTCCGGTGGAAGCAGTTACCGGATCTGATTCGCAATGAGCATCAACCGCCGCAACGACTACGCACTGTCCGCCTGCGCGGACACGGTCGTGCCCCACGCCGGGTCACGCTGTCCGCCTTCGCGGACATGATCGCCGCACGCCCGCGCGGTTGAAGCCCCGCGCAGTTTGCGGGGCTTTCCGCCGTCGTTGCGGCGGCTTCAGCCGCTCAGGGCGGGGCGGCCGCCCCGCTAGCCGATCCCCAGGCTGGCGCGGAGCTTCTTCGACAGCTTCTCGGCCACCAGCAGGTGCGACTCGCGCAGAAGCTCCTGCAGTTCCTCCAGCGGCAGGACGGAGGCGTGGTCCACCTTGATCCACGGCTCGTGCCCCAATTTTGGCCCCGGACCGATCCCGGGCGTGCGGAGAAGGATCGGGTAGACGGCGGGGTCCACCCTGAACCGCACGGCCTCGGACGCGGAGACGTCGAAGATCGCGAACATCTTGCCGCCGACGGAGAAGACGCGGTGCTCCACCCACTTCACGTCCTCCGTGGCGCCGGGGAGCGTACGGCAGAAGTCCAGCAGCGCCTCCTTGCCGCCGGCCGGCGCGGATGCCGGGGGCACGGCCGCGGCCCCGCTCACGCGGGCCCCGCCGACGCGCCGGCGGCCGGAAGCTCGTGGCGCAGCAGCGAGAACATCTGGACGTCGTGGCTCTCGCCGCGCAGGTAGACGGCGCCGCGCAGCACGCCCTCGCGCTGGAATCCGTTCTTCTCCGCCACCCGCTGCGAGGCGGTGTTCGCCGTCAGGGTGGTGAGCTGGACGCGGCTGAGCTGCCGCGTGGCGAACAGGTAGCGCACCAGCAGCCCCAGCGCCTCGCTCATGTATCCCCTGCGCCGCGAGTGCACGTCGAACATCTGGTAGCCGATCTCCAGCGCGTCCATGTACGGCGCGGGCTTGAAGTACCAGATGCTGCCGCGGACGGGCCCGTCGTGCTCGCAGATCAGCAGGCGGCCGAAGGCTTCCGTCCAGAAGCCCGTCTCCTGGAAGTCCTTGCGAAAGGCGCTCTCCGAGGGAAAGCCCAGGGGAAAGTGCTCGCCGCGCGTGGAAAGGTCGGTCAGAAAGCCGTAGAGCGCGTCCAGGTCCGTGGAGCGCACGGGGCGCAGCAGGATGAGGTTGCCCTTGATCATCGAACGGGAAGGAGAGGCTGAGCCCGGGAACAGCAACCGAGAACAAAGTTGCACGATTCCGCCGGCGACTTCAAGCAAACCGACGGGACTGGAAAAGAATGGGGCCTCACGCAGAGTCAACAGCGTCAGCAGAGGGAATACCTCTCGGCTCTGCTGACTCCGCGTGAGGCTTCCTTCGCTTTCCGGGCCTCAGCCGGGGCCAGCCGCAGAGATCGCAGAGGCGGCGGCGCGGAGGGAGGCTTCGTTCACCTCGCGGGCGGCGCGCAGGCCGGACTGCAGCGCACCCTCCATCCATCCCGCGCGCGCGGTGGTGTGGTCGCCGGCAAAGTGCACGCGCCCGGCGGGACGCGGGGGGTGCGCGGCGAACTCGACGAGCTGGCCCGGACGCCACCACGCGTACGCGCCGCGCACCCACGGCTCGTCGTCCCACACCTGCGAGACGCCCACCTCGAAGTGGGCGGCGGCGCCGGGAAAGATGCGCTCCACGTGCTCCAGCGTGAAGCGGATGCGCTCCTCCTCGTCCATCCGCGCGGCGGCGCGGGCGCGGTCGCCGGCCAGGTACGCCTCCAGGATGCCGCGCTCGCCGGGCTGCGACAGGGTGGCGGGGCTCACCAGCTGGAGGGGCGTGTCGGTGGAGGCGTAGCCGCTCCACCCGTCGTCCAGCCAGTAGCGGCGCCGGAACTGGAGAAAGATGCGCGTGACCGAGGTCTGCGGCGTCTCGCGGACGGCCCGCATGAATCCCGCGTCGGGCGGCGGCTGGATGTCCAGCTGCGCCAGCAGCGGATGCGGCACCGCGCAGACGGCGAAGTCCGCGTCCAGCGTCCGGTGCGCGCCGCCGTCCTGGTGGACCACCTGCACGCCCGCCTCGTGGCGCCGCACCTGCACGACCGGTGACCGCAGGCGGATGCGCGCCCCCAGCCGCGCCGCGAAGGCGAGCGGAAGCCGCTCGGTGCCGCCCCGCACCACCCACGGCGGCCCGGGGCGCACCAGCGCCAGCCCGCGCAGGTGCACCAGCGCGGAGACGGAATCCACCCCCTCCCCCAGCACTCCCAGGTCGCCCAGGCACAGCATCTCCGCCGCGCCGGGGGAAATGCCGCACTCCCGCATCAGCTCCCCGAAGCTCATCCCGTCGTAGCGCGCCAGCGACGCGGGGGGCCAGCCGGGCGCCTCGGGATCGCCCGAGGCCCGCACCTCCTCCACCAGGGGCATGATGCGGCGCCCCCACACCGCCCAGATGCCCAGGTGCATCTCCTCTTCCGAGAGCGCGAGCGGCGTCTGCAGCTGCAGCTCCTTCGCGCGGTGGGGAATGCGCCGGCCGCGCAGGACCATCATCCCCGTGCCCGTGATCTCCGGGTGGACCAGCTCCACCCCCAGCTCCGCGGCGTAGCGCTGCACCGCCTGGTGCTCGCGGTACACCTGCTGGCCGCCGGCCTCCGCGTACAATCCGTCCATGAACGGCTCGCGCAGCGTGAGCACGCGCCCCCCCACGCGCCCGCCCGCCTCCAGCACCGTCACGTCGTGCCCGGCCCGGTGCAGCTCGTACGCGGCGCTCAGCCCCGCCAGCCCCGCCCCGATCACCACCACGCGGCGGGGCGGACCGGGCGGCCCGGCATCCAGGGGCGGCGGAGCGTCGGGAGGACGATCAGGGTGGCTGCTCATCGGCAATGGCCCCGGTGAGGGTGTGTCATCTTGACGCGGAATTGGCGCCATCTCGAACCAATATCGGCTCACCATCGGAACGCACAAGACCACCCCGCCGGCCCCGTGCCCGGCTCCGGGAACATCGCTTTATACCCGCGCGCCCCCGCCGCCGCCCTGCACCGATCAAATGGCGCAGATGCAGGGCTTTCCCGCACGCCGTCCACTTCGGAATGCGCTCTTCGCGGCGCGCAAATTGCTGCGCGAAGCGCGACAGCACGGTTCCTCGATGGCCGTTTGTGGGCGGTGCGCCGCCGAACCTTCATGCTCCTAAGCAGACGGAATCCGTGGATTTCGTCGATGCGGATCTCCGGCGTGCCGGGCACCCCCGGCACGTCTGCCGGCACGTGGCGCCCGCGCGGTCGCGGGCGCGCCGCCCGATCCCGTCCGGGGGGATCGGGCCCCCTGTCACCTCATGGAGGGACCCATGAAGAAGCTCAGCATGAAGCTGGACGAGCTGCAGGTCGAGTCGTTCGAGACCGGCCGGGAGAAGGTGCACGGCAGGGAGGGCGGGGTGAAGGCGTACTACGGCCCCGCGCACACGGAAACCACCTGCATGCAGATCATCTGCGACTGTAGCGCCTTCCCCTCGGACTGCGACTACACGTGTCCGGGCTACTGGAACGCCCAGAACGCCTCGTGCCGCAACTGCTGACGTGACCACACCCGCGGGGGAGGGTCATCCGGCCCTCTCCCGCGGCCCCGGAGCGGGCCGCGGGCGTGTCCCGCTGCCGGTCCACCCCACTGCGCCGAGGACGACATGAAGAAGCTCACGATGGACATCGACGACCTGCAGGTGGAGTCGTTCCCGACGGAACGCGACACCGTGCCGGAGGACGAGGGCGGCGTGAAGGCATTCTACGGCCCCAACCACACCGAGACCACCTGCAAGGAGCGGCTCTGCGGCTGCAGCGCGTACTTCACCGACTGCGACTACACCTGCCCCAACTACTGGAACGCCGACTACGCCTCGTGCGAGCCGTTCGTCTGCTGACGGGACGGGCGCAGGACGATGCACGGACGGGCCCGCGGCCTGCGGCGAGGACCGCGGGCTTGTCCCGTTGCCGGCGGACGAGCATCATCGGCGGATGACGACGAACCGCGACCTCTTCCTGCGGACGGCGGCCTCCATCGGCCGGCGCATCGCCCGCCAGGCGGTGTGGTCGGGGAACGCCTGCACCTGGATGGTCACCGCCGGCGACCCCGCCGCCCCCGATTCGCGCCACGCCGTCCGCAGGCCGGCGAACGGCAGCGTCTACAACGGGACGGCGGGGATCGCCCTGTTCCTGGCGGATCGCCGCGTGGCGGAGGGGGCGGTGGCGCACGCGCTGGCGCAGCCCGTGGCCCCGCGCACGGCGTTCGGCTTCCACGGCGGACAGGTGGGGACGGCGTACGCCGCCGCCCGCGCGGGGATCGTCCTGGACCGCGGCGACCTGGTGGAGGCCGCGGCGCGGGTGCTGGCGCCGCTCGCCGGCAGCGAGGCGGACGAGGCGGGGCTGGACGTGATCGCCGGCGCGGCGGGCGCCATCCCCGCCCTCCTGTCGCTGGGGGAGGTGCTGGACCGCGGCTTCGTCACGCGGATGGCGGCGGCGCTGGGCGAGTCGGTGATCGCGCGGGTGCAGGTGGAGCCCGGCGGCTGGGCGTGGGGCGAGCCGGTGCAGGCGCTGCACGCGCGGCACCTGTGCGGGGTGGCGCACGGCGCGTCGGGGATGGGCCACGCGCTGATGGAGCTGTACCACGCCACGGGGGACGCGCGCTGCCGCTACGGCGCGGAGCAGGCGTTCGCGTACGAGCGGCAGTTCTTCGACCCCGCGGAGGAGAACTGGCTGGACCTGCGCCACCCGCTGGTGGGCGACCTGCGCTCGGAGGAGCGCCGGGCGGAGCTGCGCGCGCGGGTGCTGGCGGGCGAGCCCGGCGTCCCCTACCAGCCGCGCTTCACCAGCGCGTGGTGCCAGGGCGCGCCGGGGATCGCCATGACGCGGCTGCGCGCGTGGGAGGTGACGGGGCGCGCCCTCTACCGCGACGAGGCCCGGGCGGGGCTGGCGGCCACGCTGCGGTCGGTCGAGGGGGGCCGCGAGACGCTGAGCCACTCGCTCTGCCACGGGCTGAGCGGCAACGCCGTCGCGCTGCTGCACGGCGCGTGCACCCTCGGGCGGCCGGAGCTGCGGGAGGCGGCGGAGCGGGTGGGGAGGGAAGGCGCGGAGCGGTTCGAGCAGGCGGGCGTCCCCTGGCCCTGCGGCACCGTGGGCGGCGCCGCCGATCCCGGGCTGATGCTGGGCGAGGCGGGGATCGGCTGGTTCCACCTGCGGCTCTGCGCGGACGACGTCCCGCCGGTCCTCCTTCCCACCTCGCCGCTCCCCGCGGCCGCGGAGCGTGCCGCCACCCGCCCCGCCGCCGAGGCCCGCCGCCGCGCGGACGCCGAGGCGTACTTCGCCCGCACCCTGCGCGTCCTCCGCGCGTCCTCCGCGGACGCGGGCGATCCGCTCCCGCCGCCGGAGGCGTGCACCCTCCGCGGCACCGTCGCCGCGACGTACGAGGCGCTGCGGTCGCGCGTGGAGGGGGAGGCGGACGGGGAGGCCCGCGCGCGGCTGCGGGACGCCTTCCGGCTGGAGCGGGAGCGCTACGAGATGACGCTGGCCATCACGGACTTCACCGAGGAGTACCTGCGCGCCACGGTCGGCGCGCAGGCGCCGCCGGCGGCGTGGGAGACGGCGGAGTTCCGCCTTGCGCCGGAGGTGCGGCTGGTGGAGACGGAGCGGGACTGGGACGCGGACGAGGCGGATCCCCCGCCGGACGGCGCCGTCCACCTGCTGTACCGCGCGCAGAACCGCATCCAGGCGCGGCGGCTGAACCCGCTCTCCGCGCTGGTGCTGCGCGAGCTGGAGCGCGAGCCCGGGACCGCCGCCGCCGTCGCCGCGCGGATCGCGGACGCGCTCCCGGAGGCGCCGCGCGACACCCTGGCGGAGCGGGTGCGCCGGCAGCTGGAGCAGCTGCACCGGGGGAGGCTGGTGGCCTGGTCCCCCGCCGCGGTGCCCGCGTGACGGACGCGACGGGGCGCGGCGTGCGCGTGGGGGTGGTGGACAGCGGGTGGGACCGCACCCAGCCGGAGCCGCGCGTGCTGGCGGGGACGGGCATCCTGGGGCTGGACGGCCCCGGCGGCGCCCTGCGCACCGGCGACGATCACGACCGCTTCGGGCACGGGACGGCGTGCGCGGACCTGGTGCTGCGGGTGGCGCCGGCGGCGGAGATCGTCCCCGTGCGCGTGTTCGACGCGCGGCTGGAGACGGGGCCGGGGGTGCTGGCGGCGGCGATCCGCTGGGCGGTGGACGCGGGGTGCCAGGTGCTGAACCTGAGTTTGGGGACCTGCGAGGAGGAGGGGGTGCGCACCCTGTACGCCGCCTGCGAGTACGCGCGCCGCCGCGGCGTGGTCGTGGTGGCGGCGGCGCACGCGGAGGGCCTCGCCAGCGCGCCGGCCATCTTCGACAACGTCCTGAGCGTGGGCGCGCTGCGGGGGAGCGACACCGCGCGCGTCGTCTGCCGCCCGGGGGAGGCGGTGGAGTGCCTGGCCAACGCGGTGCACCCCGACGTGCGGTGGCTGGGCGGCGAGCGCGTGGTGGCGACGGGCACCAGCTACGCCGCGCCCATCGTCACCGGCACCGTCGCCCGGCTGCGCGAACGCCACCCGAGCGCGGACTTGGACGCCGTCCGCGCGCTGCTCGCCCGCCACTCCGCGGCCGCGCCCGCCGGCTGATGCCGTCCCGATCCGCGACGATGCCAGTTTTCCTGGGGGAGGCGCCGCTCCACTCTCGCCCGCTCCGGAAATCGGGGCACCGGCCGAAGGATCTGCCCGGCGGACCGAGGGGCAGGTCCGGCGCGGCGTAGATCCTTCAGTTGCGCGTAAGCGATTGTGTGAACGCCGTCCCCGTGTGGCGCTCCCTCAGGATGACCCGCGACGATTCGAAGGTTTGGCAACACCTCTCCGAACCAGCGCGCTTTCTGGAGAGACGGTGCGGATGAGCAGCCCGCTCCATCACTCCGTCATACCGAATCCGGATAAAACTGTCATTCTGAGTCCTTAACGGCTGCGCCGATCCTGTAGGACGAAAGACGTCTCGCACGAATCTCTCGTCCCCATCAACCTCCCCCAGGGGT
>DATAAG010000024.1:0-8834 GCA_036260235.1 Longimicrobium sp. | reverse complement strand
AGGAGAGGAAGCCCCGCACGGCCGCATAGCGGCCGTGGCGGGGCTTGTGGCCGTCCTAGCCCCGGGCTTCAGCCCGGGGCGGCCGGTTCACGCCGCCACGGTTTCCGCCTCCTCCATCGGCTCTGGGCGGCGCGAGGGGGTGGCGATACGGCGCGGGGCGCGCCACTGGCGAAAGCGCCGCCAGGTGAGCGCCAGGCCGGTCCACACCAGGAACGCCGCGCCCAGCGAGACCAGGCCGGCCAGCGTCTGCCCCGGGATGCCCAGCACCTCGCCCGTGTGCGCGAAGCGAAGGATGCTCCGCAGCCGCCGTCCGGGCGACTGCTCGGCGAACGGCTCCCACTTCGCCACGGCGCCCGTGCCGGGCTCCAGCGAAAGCTGCGCGCGCTTCTGCGGCTGCCCCCCGTCGCCCCGGTCGATGGCGAAGGAGACGGGCTCGTCCGCCTCCTTCGGCAGCGTGAGCGTGATGCTGCGCCACCCCGCCACCTGCCGCTCCGCCCGCGCCGCCAGCGCACCGATCCCCTCCAGCCGCACCGGCGCCTCCGCTTCGCCGCGACGCTCACCCTCTCGCTCTCCGCCGGGGCGCTGCGCGGAGGCGGCGGGCGCCTGGGGAGGCGGCGGGGTGTCGCCGACGGCGCGGTACACCAGGTCGCCGGCCCAGGAGTACGAGATCACCACCCCCGAGAGCACGATCACGAAGAGCGGCGCGGCGGACCAGAAGCCGATGACGTGGTGCCAGTTGAAGTCCCGCGCCCTGGGGGTGAGCCCGCGCCGGAACCAGGCCACGTTGCGGAACGCCCGGCGCGTCCGGTTGCGCGGGAACCACAGGTAGAAGCCGCTGACCACCAGGAAGAGGAACATCAGGTTGGCCGCGCCGGTGATGGCCCCGCCCAGCTCCCGGTTCTCCCCCTCGCCGCCCACCCAGCGATGCAGCGCCACCACCTTGCGAAAGAAGGCGCGCACCCCGGCGGACCCTTCGCCCAGCACCCGGCCCGTGTACCCGTTGACGAAGAGCGTGCGCTCGCGCCCGAACGCCACCTGCACCGGCGCGTCCGCCTTCGCGAACCACCTCACCGTGGTCGGCTTGCCGGGGTGCGTCGCGGCCACGGCGGCCAGCAGCGCGTCCGGCGCCAGCCGCGGGGCGCCCGGCGCGGGCGGACCGCCATCCAGCCCGCGCACGTCCGCCCGGGCGGTGATCTGCCGCTGGTACGTCAGCAGCACGCCCGTCACCGACATCAGCAGGATGATGGCCGCCGCGGTCACGGCGGTCACCAGGTGGGCCCAGAACACGACCTTGCGAAGGTGCTTCACGACGGGGAACGCCTTGCGAGAGATGGGCATCCGCCAAGACGAACGCCCGCGCGGCGCACCGGCGGGCGGAATCAGCGGCAGAGTAGATGAAAATCGTTCTCAACGAATACAGGACCGGCTCCCGCGCGTCAAGAGCCGCTGAGAACGGTTCTCATTCAGGATCATTTCGAAGCAGAGTTCGCGGCCGCAACGAGAGAGGCTCGCAGAGAGGAGATCGGCTGTTCTCCGCGTACTCTCTTTTCTCCTCCGCGTACTCTGCGTTGAAATGCGTTTCTCCCTCCCCTCGAACGGACGTTCGCCCTTGCCACCGTATCCTGTATACAGCATTATGCCGCGACCTTTCCGGCGGCATCCGGGCATCGGGCAACACCCAGGCGCCAGCAGGCGCCCGGGTGGGTGCTAAAAAAGCTGAACGACCCGGGCGCCGCACACCTCGCAACGCCTTCCGGAGAAGCACATGAAGCGTGCGTTGTCCGCCCTGGCGCTCGCGGCCGCGACCGCGGCCTGCTCCCAGGGACAGGCGCGGCCCGCCGACAGCCCGGCGCCCGACAGTACGCCGCGGCAGCAGACGGCGGATCCGTTCCCCTCCACCTACCGCCCCCTTCCCTCCGTCCCCACGCTCATCCGCGGGGGCACGGTGATGACGGCGGCGGGGCAGATCATCCCCAACGGCCAGGTGCTGATGAGGGACGGCCGCATCGTCGCGGTCGGCGCCACCGTCGACGCCCCGGCCGACGCGGTGGTGGTGGACGCCACGGGCAAGTACGTCACGCCCGGCATCATCGACACCCACTCGCACCTGGGCGTGTACGCCGCCCCCGGCGTGCAGGCGCACTCCGACGGCAACGAGGCCACCAGCCCCAACACCGCCGAGGTGTGGGCGGAGCACTCCGTCTGGCCGCACGACCCCGGCTTCACCCGGGCGCTGGAGGGCGGCATCACCTCGCTGCAGATCCTTCCCGGCAGCGCCAACCTGTTCGGCGGGCGCAGCGTGACGGTGAAGAACGTCCCCAGCCGCACCGTCCAGGGGATGAAGTTCCCCGGCGCGCCGTACGGGCTCAAGATGGCGTGCGGCGAGAACCCCAAGCGCGTGTACGGCAACCGCGGCGGCCCCAGCACCCGCATGGGCAACGTGGCCGGCTACCGCGCCGCGTGGATCCGCGCCGCGGAGTACCGCCGGCGCATGGACGACTGGGAGCGCAACCAGAACCGCGGCGGCGGCGGGGGAGGAGGAGGTGGAGGTAGTGGTGGCGGAGGAGGCGGCACCCCGCCCACCCGCGACCTGGAGCTGGAGACGCTGGCGGGGGTGCTGCGCGGCGACATCCTGGTGCACAACCACTGCTACCGGGGCGACGAGATGGCGCAGATGATCGACATCGCCCGCGAGTTCGGCTACCGCATCCGTTCCTTCCACCACGGCGTGGAGGCGTACAAGGTGCGCGACCTGATGGCCCGCGACAGCATCAGCGGCAGCCTGTGGGCGGACTGGTGGGGCTTCAAGATGGAGGCGCTGGACTTCACCCGCGCCAACATCGCCATGCTGCACCACGCCGGCGGCATCGCCATCGTGCACTCGGACGATCCCACGGGGATCCAGAAGCTGAACCAGGAAGCCGCCAAGGCCCTGCAGGCGGGGCGCGAGGCGGGGCTCGAGATCACCGAGAACGACGCCCTGCGCTGGATCACCGCCAACCCCGCCTGGGCGCTGGGGATCCACCAGCAGGTGGGGACGCTGGAGGCCGGCAAGCAGGCCGACGTGGTGATCTGGTCGCACAACCCGTTCAGCGTGTACGCCCGCGCGGACCGCGTGTACATCGACGGCGCGCTCATCTTCGACCGCTTCGACCCGACGCGGCAGCCGAAGACCGACTTCGAGGTGGGACTCTTCCCGGGGGAGGCGTCGAATGACTAAGCGATTCCTGGCGGCCGGCGCGGCCGCCCTGCTGGCCGCCGCCCCGGGCGCGGCGCAGACCATCGCCATCGTGGGCGGCACGGTGCACCCCATCTCCGGCCCGCCCATCCGCAACGGCACCGTCATCATCCAGAACGGCCGCATCGCCGCCGTGGGCGCGGGGATCGCCATTCCCGCGGGCGCCCAGCGCATCGACGCCACGGGAAAGGTGGTCACGCCGGGGCTCATCGAATCGTCCACCAACATGGCGCTGGTGGAGGTGGACCAGGTGGGGACCACCAACGACTACCGGTTCCAGGACGAGGACCAGGTGGCCGCCGCGTTCAACGTGAGCGACGGCATCAACCCGCGGTCGATGGTGATCCCGGTCACCCGCATCGCCGGGGTGACGACGGTGGTCAGCCGGCCGGCGGGGGGGCTGATCAGCGGCCAGGGGCTGGCGTTCGACCTGATCGGCGACCACATCGACGAGATGTCCATCCGCAACCCCATCGCCATGTTCGGCTCGGTGAGCGAGAACGAGCAGGAGGCGGCGGGGGGCGGCACCCGGGGCGGGCTGTTCATGCGCCTGCGCGAGGTGCTGGAGGACGCGCGGGTGTGGGCGCGCAACCCGCAGGCGTTCGAGCGGGGCGAGACGCGCGACTTCTCCGTGAGCCGGCTGGACCTGGCGGCGCTGCAGCCGGTGCTGCGCGGCGAGATGCAGCTGGTGGTGGAGGCGCACCGCGCCAGCGACATCCAGACGGTGCTGCGCATTGCCGACGAGTACGACCTGCGCGTGGTGATCGCGGGCGGCACCGAGGGGTGGATGGTGGCCGACGACCTGGCCCGGGCGCGGGTGCCGGTGCTGGTGAAGGTGCTGCGCAACCTGCCGGAGAGCTTCGAGTCGCTGGGCGCGCGCTACGACAACGCGGCGCTGCTGCGGCGGGCGGGCGTGCAGGTGGCCATCACCACCGGCGAGACCTTCAAGGCGTACAACATCCGCCAGGAGGCCGGCAACGCGGTGGCCTACGGGCTTCCGTACGACGAGGCGCTGCGGGCGGTGACGCTGTACCCGGCGCAGATCTACGGGCTGGCGGACCGCTACGGCTCGCTGGAGGTGGGGAAGGTGGCCAACGTGGTGGTGTGGGACGGTGACCCGCTGGAACTGCTGACCACGGTGGAGCACGTCTTCATCCGTGGCCGGGCGGTGCCCATGGTGAGCCGCGAGACCATGCTGCGCGACCGCTACATGAACCTGGACGAGACCCGGCGCACGTACGCCACGCCGCAGCCGTGAGAAGAGTGCGTGCGTGAGTGCGTGAGTGCGTGAGTGCGTGAGTGCGTGAGTAACCGCACTCGCCTCCGCGCCTGACCGGCAGAGCGCCCCCGCGGACAAGCTCCGCGGGGGCGTTTTGCGTTGCATCCAACCGTGCGGGTGAGTCTGCCATCTCATGGCTGGCGAAAGGCGAGCGTCCCCTTTTCGCCAGCTTCCGGACCTGTTTCGGGCCACTACTTGGGGATGCAGCGCCAGTGTGATATGCTCTGTTCACACACGTCACTTTCACAGCAACGGCCGGACGGAGCATGTACGATGAAAATGCAGCACCAGAAGCATTGCGTACCGGATTGCCATGGGTGCCGGGCTCATCCTATTCCGCTGCGCGTGAACGGCACGCGATCGCACGCCAGGTGGCATATGAGGCGGCGCGAATGGAAGCCACGCGCCTAGGAATCTGCGGCCCGGAGTTTCGCGTTGCAGACATCGATGGCCACGCGCTCACGATCTGGAGAAGTACCTGGACCGGTGTTCACCCCTCTGGAGCCGGAGGATGGAACTGGCCCGGCCTGGTGGAACGAATGCCCCACCGGGCAGCGGTGTTGCCGATGGCACTCTGGCATGGGGACGACCTGTGTGCCCTGGCGCTGGGCCATCTCTCGCGACGGAGAGCAACCGGCGTACGCCATACCATTACCCTGACCTACCTGGAGCGGCGGCCCGAGCCACCTCCTGTCGCGCTGCGCGGTCGGATTGCGGTCCTCGCCATCACCGCCGCTCGGAACTACGCGATTACGAGAGGCGGACGCCGGATGAGGCTGCGTTATCCTGACCGCAGCCTCATCGGGTACTATCGCGCGCTGGGATTCGAGATTGTGTGGAAAGGCTCAACGCCCATATATTGCGAGCGGGAGATCTGACGATGAAAAGCATGCCTGCCACACTCGACTCGCCTGCTGCCCCGAACCGGCGCCGCCCTTCGCTGCTGGCACGGCTGCGGCATTGGCTCGAGAACTACGATGCCCCGACGCGCGAAGAGGCGTGGCGCCGCATCAACAGCAAGCCCGGGTTTCTCTCCTCATTGAGCCCGGAGGCGCTGGAGTACATCAAGAACTACGACGGGCCCGAGAACATGGGCCCGCCGCACCCCAGGCGGTAAATCCCGCCCGGAACACGGAAGCGCCCCCGCGGACGAGTTCCGCGGGGGCGCTTTGTGTCCATAGGAGGCGGCTGGTTGCGGGGCCGCCTGCGCGGACGGCTCCTGCTGCACGCGGCGTGACGTGCACGTAGCAGGTACCCAGCAGTTGAAGCCCCCGCGCAGTTTGCGGGGCTTTCCGCTTTTGTAGCGGCGGCTCCAGCCGCTCAGGCCCGGGGCCGCCGACGCACTCACGCACTCACGCACTCACGCACTCACGCACTCACGCACTCCCACGCGCGCGCGCACGCACGCACGCGCGCACTGGCGAAAACCCCGTCCGCAGCGTAGGTTATCCGCCCACTCGCGCCCCCTTCCGCGGGGCACCGGACGGCCCACCCGGGGTATCAGTTGCGCAGCGCCCAAACGCGCTTGCGACAACGACTTCCCTGACGTCCCACAGACGCATAGATGTCCGACGACTTCACGCCCGACACGCCCGAGATGGACGGCGGCGACGACGCCCCCGTGCCCGCACCGGTCTCCCGGGTCCTCCCGCGGCTGATCGAAGACGAGATGCGCGAGTCGTTCATCGACTACTCGATGAGCGTGATCGTGCAGCGCGCCCTTCCCGACGTGCGCGACGGGCTCAAGCCGGTGCACCGCCGCATCCTGTTCGCCATGCAGGAGGCCGGGCTGACGCCCACGCGGCCGTACAAGAAGAGCGCGACCGTCGTGGGCGACGTGCTGGGCAAGTACCACCCGCACGGCGACAGTGCCGTCTACGACTCGCTCGTGCGCATGGTGCAGGACTTCTCCCTGCGCTACCCGCTGGTGGACGGGCAGGGCAACTTCGGCTCGCTGGACGGCGACAGCGCGGCGGCGTACCGCTACACCGAGGCGCGGCTGGCCGCCATCGCCACGGAGATGCTGGCGGACATCGACAAGGAGACCGTCGACTTCGCCCCCAACTTCGACGACCGGCTCACCGAGCCACGCGTCCTTCCCGCCAAGGTCCCGAATCTCCTCGTCAACGGCTCCAGCGGCATCGCCGTGGGGATGGCGACCAACATCCCGCCGCACAACCTGCGGGAAGTCGTCGCCGCCTGCGTGCACCTGATCGACAACCCCGACGCCACCTGGGAGGACCTGCACCAGTTCGTGAAGGGCCCGGACTTTCCCACGGGCGGCGTGATCTACGGCCGCGACGGCATCCGCGAGGCGTACGAGACCGGCCGCGGACGCGTGGTGCTGCGCGCGCGGGCGGAGATCGAGGAGAAGGAAGGCGGGCGCGGCGGCGAGCGCATCGTCATCACCGAGGTGCCGTTCCAGGTGAACAAGGCGCGGGTGATCGAGCACATCGCCGAGCTGGTGCGCGACAAGAAGCTGGAGGGGATCGCCGACCTGCGCGACGAGAGCGACAAGCGCATCCGCGTGGTGATCGACCTCAAGCGCGACGCCATCCCGCACATCGTGCTCAACCAGCTCTTCAAGCACACGCAGCTGCAGAGCACCTTCGGCGTGATCATGCTGGCGCTGGTGGGCGGGGTGCCGCGCGTCCTGGGGCTGCGCGACATGCTGCGGTACTTCGTGGAGCACCGGCACCAGGTGGTGCGCCGGCGCGCGGAGTTCGAGCTGCGCAAGGCCCGCGAGCGCGAGCACATCCTGGAAGGCCTCAAGATCGCCGTCGACCACATCGACGAGGTGATCGGCATCATCCGCGGGTCGGAGACCACGGCAGAGGCGGGGGAGCGGCTGCGGGGGCGCTTCGGGCTTTCCGACCGCCAGTCCGACGCCATCCTGAACATGCGCCTGGCGCGGCTGACCGGGCTGGAGATCGAGCAGCTGGAAGCGGAGCTGGGCGAGGTGCGCGCCACCATCGCCGACCTGGAAGACATCCTGGCCAGCGAGGAGCGGCGCAAGTCCATCATCAAGGACGAGCTCACGGAGGTCGCCGACAAGTACGGCGACGAGCGGCGCACCGACATCCTGGGGATGACCGGGTCCTTCAGCATCGAGGACCTGATCCCCGACGAGGAGATGGTCATCACCGTGAGCCATGCGGGCTACATCAAGCGGGTGCCCAGCGACACCTACCGGGCGCAGGCGCGGGGCGGGCGCGGGATCGCGGGGATGCAGACCAAGGAAGAGGACTGGGTGGAGCACCTGTTCCTGGCCAACACCCACGACTACCTGATGTTCTTCACCCGCGACGGGCAGTGCTACTGGCTCAAGGTGCACGAGATCCCGGTCGGCAGCCGCAACAGCCGCGGCAAGCCGGTGGTGAACCTCATCAACATCGCGCCGGACGAGAAGATCGCGGCGCTGGTGCCGGTGCGCGAGTTCAGCCACGACCGCTCGCTCATCTTCGCCACCCGGCGCGGCGTGGTGAAGAAGACCTCGCTGGCGGCGTACGGCAACCCGCGGCGCGTGGGGCTGAACGCCATGAACGTGCTGGAAGGCGACGAGCTGATCAGCGTGCACCTGGCCGACGGCGCCTGCGACGTGGTGCTGGCCACCCGCGAGGGAATGGCCATCCGCTTCGAGGAGCGCGACGTGCGCGAGATGGGTCGCGCCACCACCGGCGTCCGCGGCATCACCCTCACCGACGACGACCTGGTGATCGGGATGGTGGTCACCAAGCCGGGGAGCACCCTGCTCGTGGTGACGGAGCTGGGGATGGGCAAGCGCACGGCGCTGGAGGCGTACCGCTGCCAGCGGCGCGGCGGCAAGGGGGTCATCAACCTGAAGGTGACGGACAAGACGGGGCGCGTGGTGGCCATCCGCTTCGAGGAGCGCGACGTGCGCGAGATGGGGCGCGCCACCACGGGCGTGCGCGGCATCAGCCTGGTGGGGGACGACGTGGTGATCGGTATGGTGCTCACCACCTGCCCCGTCTTTTCCGTCACCCGGATGTTGATGACGCCCTTGCCGCCGCGCCGCTGCACCCGGTACGCCTCCAGCGCCGTGCGCTTGCCCATCCCCAGCTCCGCCACCGCCAGCAGCGTGCTTCCCGGCTTGGTGACCACCATGCCGATCACCACGTCGCCCTCCTCCAGCATGATGCCGCGCACGCCCGTGGTGGCGCGGCTCAGCTGGCGCAGCTGCTCGTCCTCGAAGTGGATGGCCATGCCGTCGCGGGTGGCCAGTACGATGTGGCACCCCGCGTCGGCCAGCTGCACGCTGATCAGCTCGTCGCCCTCGATGATGTTGATGGCGTTGAT
>DATAAG010000023.1:0-8715 GCA_036260235.1 Longimicrobium sp. | reverse complement strand
CCCGGGTGACGGAGAGAAGATCCTTCGGTCGCGCGCAAGCGGTTGTGCGTACGCGGTTTCCGTGTGGCGCTCCCTCAGGAAGACAACGCTCGTTCGTGGCGGTTTGGCAACACCCTCTCAGGAAGACAACGCCGGTATTCGAGAATCCATTCCATGCAGCAGAAGCCCCGCTTCGGCGCCGCTGACGCGCCGCCGAAACGGGGCTTCTGGCTGTCCGAGCGGCGGGTTTGCCCGCTCAGGAGGGGCCGGCGCACCGCCGAGCCCCGTTCCCTTACTCCGGGCGCTCGGTGGTCGGGTGCCCGTGCGGCTTCACCGGCACGTCGGCGGCTTCCAGCGCCAGCTCGATGCCGGGCTTCAGCCCCTCGCCCACGCGCGACTGCGTGTTGAGCGCCTGCGGCGGCCCGTCGTCCTGGTTGCCCTGCGGGACGGCGTGCTTGCCGAACGGGTCCTGGTTGTCCAGCTCGTCCTCGCGGTAGTGCGTGCGGTCGGCGGACTGCACCTCGTCGCGCTCGCCCACGCGCGGCCAGCCGTAGTGCCCCTCGTCCGCGAACTGCGCGCGGTCGGCCTGCTCCAGCGCCTCCTCGCGCTGGTAGTGCGAATCGTCCGGGCGGGCCGGGTCGGTCTCGTGGCCCTGGCGGCGGCGCCCCATCCCCGACTGGTTGCCCGTCCACTCCGCTCCGCTCATCTGGAACCCCTCGTCGCTGGTGTCAAACCGCGGGTGCAGCCGCTCCCGCTCCGACTCGATCTCCATCCGGTTCACCACCGTCTCCACCCCATCGACGCGCCGCGCCACCTCCATCGCCCGGTGCGACTCGTCCCGCGTCCACACGGAGCCGGAAAGCTCCACGATCCCGCGGCTGATGGCGCCCACGTCGATCCCGCACTCGCACAGCACCTCGTCGCGCAAAAAGGCGTCGAGCACCGCGTCCTCCAGCGCCAGCAGCTGCTCCTGGTCGCGCGGCGGGCGGCGCAGGCGGCCGGGGCGGAACTCCGCCGGCGCGCCGCCGCCCGCCTGGCGAATGCGGGTGGACGCCTCGCGCCCCACCAGCCCCTCCAGGCTGCGCGCCAGCATGGTGCCGATGGCCACCCCGCCGATGGCGCCCAGCGTGTAGAGCAGCCCGTGTCCGCGGGGCTCCTCCAGCTCCACCACGTACTGCCGGTTCTGCCGCTTCGGCCGGTCCTGCGACCGGCCCGACTCCCTGGTCCTGCGCGTTTCCCCCGTCTCGAGGGTCTCCTGCGTCTTCTGCGTCATCGTCCGTAACACGCGTCGGGACAAAAGAATGGGGCCATACGGACGTGCAATTCGCGTTCCGTACGGCCCCTGTCCCCATCCGCCCGCGGCGGGAAGGATCTATGGATTCGGCGGGGGATCACCGCTCTGCTGCCCCTGCTGGCGATCGCGGTCGTTGCGCTCGCGGGTGGCCTTGCCGCGCTCGCGCAGGTAGCGGTCGCGCTCGATGTCCTCCGCCTGGCGGTCGATCTCCCGCCGCTGGTCGCGCTCGCGGCGCGCGGCGTCCTCCTGCTCGCGCGAGGGGCGCGCGTTGGGGACCGGCACGGGGATGGGGACGTTGCGCCCGCCCAGCACCGGGCCGCGCTCGTTGATCCCCCACTTGCGCCCGTTGCGGTCCGTGATCGTCCAGTCGTTCCGGCGCCGGCGCCCTTCCTCCACCCCGGCGATGCTGTCGTTGTATCGCTGGATGCGGCTCTCGAAGTGGCGCTGGTAGCGCTCCTCGTCGCTCAGCGGCGTCTCCTCGACGGCGGAGGGGCGCACCACCAGCCGCGGGTCACGCAGCTCCGGCCCCAGCCGCCCGATTCCCGTCCTCCCCTGCCCCGCCGCGCCCGGCTGTCCCGCCGCCGCCCCCCCCGCCCCGGGAGCCGCGCCGGGCTGCGCCACCGGCCCCGCGGGCGCCGGCGGAATCCCCGCCGGCACGCGGTCCGGGAACGCGCCGGTGGGCAGGGCGCGCAGGATGGAATCCACCGCCGCCGCGCTGACCGCCGGCCCGGCGCCGATGGCGGTTGCGGGCGGAGCGTCGGGGACGTCCGTCGCCATCGCCCCCCACTCGCTCACGTCCAGGTACTCCACGTACTGCTCGGGCGCCGGGTTCTCGTCCCCCGAATCCACCGCGACCTGCGGCTCGGGCGCGGGGACGAGGAGGACGAGGAGCAGAAAGACGAGGTGGACCGCCAGGGAGACGGCGAGGGTGCGCCCCGTCAGCAGCCCCGGACGCGGGGGGCGCGGGCGGCTGAGCGGAGCACGGGCGCGCGGCACCGGGGCCGGCGCGGGAACGGCGGCCCGCGTTGCCGCGGACGGCTGCGGCGGAGCGGAAACGGCGGGCGGAGTCATGTGCAGCTTTCTACTCCCCCCGGGCGGGGCAGTTCCGGCGTGGCGTGCGCGTCGTCATCGAACACCGGACGCGCAGCGCCCGCGGAGTGTCAGCCTCCATCCCGCCGCGCTCGCCCCCTCCGGGCTCGCAAGACTCGCCCACCTCCCCCAAAAACCCCTGGGGGAGGTTGTGTGGGCGCCAGGTCCACGGCACGTGGACGAGCACCCTGCCGCCCGCGGAGGGCCCCTCTCCCCGGGCAAACTGCGCCGGGGGAGAGAGGGGAGAACGGCAACGGCACGAACACCGATCCCCCGGGTTCGTGCCGTTCGTAGCTGAAGCCCTGCGCAGTTTGCAGGGCTTTCCGCAGTTGTAGCCGCGGGCTTCAGCCGCTCAGGACGGAAGCCCGGGGTTGGGTCGTCTCCAGCAGCCTCGCCATCCGCGCCGCGGCCTGGCGCAGGCGGTCCTCGGAGCAGGTGAGGGCGATGCGCAGGAAGCCCTCGCCACCGTTGCCCAGCGACTTGCCGGGAAGGAGCGCCACCCCCTGCTCCAGCAGCAGCCGGCGCGCCCACGCCTCGCTCCCCGCACCCTCCGGCAGCGGCACCCACAGGTACATGGTGCCGCACGGGCTGGGCACGTCGAAGCCGGCGTCGCGCAGCGCCTCCACCGCGGCGTCGCGGCGGGCCTGGAAGGTGGCCACGTTCCCCGGCACCCACTCCGCGTGCGAGCGCAGCGCCGCCACCCCCGCGTGCTGGATGGTGAACGGCAACCCCGTGTCCGCGAAGGTCTTCACCCGCGTGAGCGCCGCCACCAGCTCGGGGTTCCCCGCCGCCCAGCCGATGCGCCACCCGGTCATGTTGTACGTCTTGCTGAGCGAGTGGAACTCGATGGCCACCTCGCGCGCGCCGGGGATCTCCAGGATGGAGGGCGGCCGGTAGCCGTCGTACGCGATCTCCGAGTACGCGTTGTCGTACGCCAGGATCACGTCGTTCCGGCGGCACCAGGCCACGCACTCCTCCAGGTACTCGCGCGGGGCGATGGCGGCCGTGGGGTTGTTGGGATAGTTCAGGTACAGGATCTTCGCCCGGCGCACCACGTCCGCCGGGATCGAGTCCAGCGGCACCAGGAAGTCGTGCTCCGGCCGCAGCGGCACGATGTGCGGGTCGCCGCCCGCGAGGACGGTGCCGCCCAGGTACGCCTGGTAGCCCGGGTCGGGGACGATGGTGGCGTCCCCCGGCTCCAGGAAGGCGAACGGCAGGTGGAAGATCCCCTCCTTGCTGCCGATCAGCGGCGCCACCTCCGTCATGGGATCCACCCGCACCCCGAAGCGCGTCCCCATCCACCGGGCGATCTCCTCGCGGAACTCCACCAGCCCCAGCTGAAAGGCGTAGCGCGAGTTGCCGGGGTCCCGCGCCGCCGCGCGCAGCGCGTCCACCGCGGCCGGCGGGGGCGGCAGGTCGGCGTCGCCGGTGCCCAGGTCGATCACGTCCACGCCGCGCGCCTTGAGGTCGCGCTTGATGGCGGGAACGTCGGTCAGCGGGTACGGCGGCAGGGTGGTGAACCTGCGGGCGAGCTGGGGCATGGTTCGGGTCCGGTCCGGTCAGGCGTGAGTGGGCGTCTGTTCGTCGCGGCCGCCCGCGTCCAGCAGCATCCGCGCGGCCAGCAGCACCCCGCCGATGGAGATGGCGATGTCGGCCACGTTGAAGATGTAGGGGAAGAAGTGGACGTAGATGAAGTCCGTCACTCCGC
Source organism: Longimicrobium sp. (assembly GCA_036260235.1). GTDB lineage: Bacteria > Gemmatimonadota > Gemmatimonadetes > Longimicrobiales > Longimicrobiaceae > Longimicrobium. The sequence goes on along the minus strand of DATAAG010000023.1, from coordinate 4,645 downwards.
CGTTCAGCAGCCGGTCGCCCAGGTTCCCCAGCGCGCCGCCCAGCACCAGCGCGCCGGCCACGTGGATCCACCGGTCCCGCGAGCTGCGGATGATGCTGACCGTGGCGCCCAGGCCGACGAGCGCCAGCACCACCAGCAGCGGCGTACGCCAGGCGCCGGGAAGGTCCTGCAGCCATCCCCAGGCGATGCCGGTGTTGAAGTTGTGCTGGAACGAGAGCCAGCCGTCCACCAGGGTGCGGCGCTCGCCCAGCTCGGGGATGCGCGCCTGGACGAGCGCCTTGGTGAGCCAGTCGGCCGCGATGATGAGCGCGATGGTGACCGCCATCCAGCGGCTGCGGGAAAGCTTCATGGGGCCTGCACGGGGTTGCTGAGGATGCCGATGCCGGGGATCTCCACCTCCACCACGTCGCCGGGGTGGAGGGGCGAGACGCCGGCCGGCGTGCCCGTGGCGATCACGTCGCCGGGCTCCAGCGTCATCACGGCGGAAATGTACTCGATCAGGACCGGAATGCTGAAGGCCATGTCCGTAATCCGCCCCCGCTGCCGCTCCTGGCCGTTCACGCGGCAGACGACCTCCAGCGCGTCGCGGTCCCGGACCGCCTGCAGCGGCGTCATGGTGCCGAGGGGGCAGAAGGTGTCGAAGCCCTTGGCGCGGGTCCACTGCCCGTCCGTCTTCTGCAGGTCGCGCGCGGTCACGTCGTTCAGCGGGGCGATGCCGGCCACGTGCTCCCACGCCTCCGCCGCCCTCACCCTGCGCGCCCGCGTGCCGATGACGACCGCGATCTCCCCCTCGTGCTCCACCCGCTCGGACTCCGGCGGCAGGACGATGGCGTCGCCGTGGGCGATGACGGACGAGGGCGGCTTGAGGAAGATGAGCGGCCGCTCCGGCATCTCGTTCCCGAGCTCGCGGGCGTGCTCCAGGTAGTTGCGGCCGACGCAGACGATTTTCGAGGGGCGGGGAAGGTTCACGACGGAAAGGGTACAGGTGACAGGTTACAGGGGACAGCGGCCCGGGCTGCGGTGCACATCCGGCTACCGCGCGACTCCGGCGGCCCGATCCCGGGCGGTTGAAACCGCGGCTGCAAAATCACGAAGTCCGGCTGCGCGGACTCGGGCGCCACGCCGCCATGGTGCAGTTGAAGCCCCGCGCAGTTTGCGGGGCTTTCCGCAGTTCCAGCCGCGGCTTCAGCCGCCCGGGACCGAAGCAGGCGGCCCGTTCCTCACCCCGCCCGCCTGGCCGGCATCCATTCGCCGTAGTGGGCCAGGATCGCCTCCTTCACCACCCGCCAGGGGCCCTTGACCACCGGCGCGGGGGGCAGCGAGTCGATAAAGTAGCGGCCGTAGCTCTTTTTCGCGATCCGCCCGTCCAGCACCAGCACCACGCCGTGGTCCTCGCGGCTGCGGATCAGCCGGCCGAAGCCCTGCTTCATCCGGATGGCCGCGTGGGGGAGCATGTACTGCAGGAACGAGTTGCCGCCCTCCTGCTCGATTGCCTCGATGCGCGCCGCCGTCACCGGCTCGCTGGGCACCTTGAACGGCAGCTTGGGGATGATGAGCCCCCGCAGCGGCTGCCCGGGAACGTCCACCCCCTCCCAGAAGCTGGTCGTCCCCAGCAAAATCCCCCGCCCCGACGCGGCGAATCGCTCCACCAGGGTGATGCGCGGCGCCTCCCCGTGCACGAAGAGCGGCCACTCCAGGTCCGCCCGCCGCTCGCGCAGCGCCCCCGCCACGTGCCGCAGCGCGCGGTAGCTGGTGAAGAGGACGAAGATCCCGCCGTCGGAGATCCTCGCCAGCTCCAGGGTGGCGCGCACCGTCGCCTCGTCGTGGCGCGGGTCGTACTCGCCCGCGGGGAGCGGCAGGTCCGTCGGCACGGCGAGGAGCGTCTGGCGCGGGTAGTCGAAGGGAGAGGGAAAGACGTTCTCCTGGACGTTGAACTCCCGCGCGAAGTCGTCGCCGATCCCCAGCCGCTGGCGCATGAAGCGGAAGTTGTTCTGCGTCGCCAGCGTGGCCGACGTCAGGATCACCGTCGGCACCTTCTCGAAGACGGCGTCGCGCAGCACCTCCGACAGGTCCAGCGGGGCGGCGTTCAGCGTCAGGTTCCCCTCGCGGCCGTCGCGGGGCGGCTGGCGCTCCATCCACCGCACCACCTTCACCGGCAGCTCGCCGGGGCGCAGCGCCGCGCGCAGCCCGTCGGCCATGGCGCCGATGCGGTTGCGGGCGCCGCGCAGTTCCACCAGCTGCGCCTCCAGCCGCTCCTTGAGCTGCTCGTCGGAGGTCACCCGCTCGCGGAGCAGGTCCATCCCCTCCAGCAGCCCGCCCAGGTTCTCCAGCAGCGCGGTGAGCGCGTCGTCCAGCCCCAGCACCCAGATGGGGTGCGCGTCGAAGTTGTCCTCCAGCCGGACGACGGGATCGGAGCCGGCGAAGACGTCGGAGAGGAAGGAGAAGACCGCCGCCGCCCGCTCGCGCGCCCCCTCCAGCGCCGGCATCACCTTCTGGTCGATGACGTCGATGGCGGACTGCGCCACCAGGTCCTTTTTGACCGCCGCGACGGAGAGGGCGAAGGAGGGAAGGAGCCCCTTGCCGCGCATCTCCAGCCGCCGGAGGGTGCGGAAGATGCCCCGCCGTGAGACGGTGGAGCCCAGGTGGCTGGTGGCTGCCTCCTCCAGGTTGTGCGCCTCGTCCAGCACCAGGCGCCGGTAGTGCGGCAGCACCGCCGGCGCCGTGTAGTTGCCCTGCAGCCGCCGGACGGCCAGGTCGCTGAAGAGGAGGTGGTGGTTCACCACCAGCACGTCCGCGGCCGCCGCCTCGCGCCGGGCGCGCTGGTAGTGGCAGTCCTCGAAGTGGGGGCACTTGGCGCGCAGGCAGACGTCCGTCTCGCTCTGCACCTCGTCCCACACCTCGCCGCTGGGGCGGAAGGGAAGGTCGCTGAGCGAGCCGTCCGTGGTCTGCTTCATCCACTCCACGATCCCCCGCAGCTCCTCGCGCTTCTCCGCTTCGAAGAGCGAGGCGGCGCTCGCCTGGGCCAGGAGGGCGCGGCGGATGGAGACGTAGTTGCTGCGCCCCTTCACCAGCGCGAAGCGGAAGGGCTGGCCCAGGGCGCGGCGCAGGAGCGGCAGGTCCTTGTCGACCAGCTGCTCCTGCAGGTTGATGGTGTTGGTGGAGACGACCGTCCGCTCGCCGTTCTGCAGCGCCCAGCGGATGGCGGGCAGCAGGTAGGCGACGGACTTCCCCGTCCCCGTCCCCGCCTCCGCCACCCCCACGCCGCCGGTGTTGTACAGCTCCGCGATCATCCGCGAGAAGGCGCGCTGCTGGGGGCGGTCCTCGTAGCGCGGATGGCGGACGGCGAGCGGTCCTGCGGGGCCCAGCTCCGCCTCGATGGCGTCCAGGTCCAGCGGCTCCTTCTCGTCCGGCTCCGGCGGCTCCACGACGACGTACAGCTCCGACGCGTCGTTGTCGGTGATGGCGAAGCCCAGCCCCAGCTCCCACAGCCGCGACGCCACCGCGAAGTCCGCCTCCGACGGGTCCAGCAGGCCGGAGGGGTGGTTGTGGACCAGCAGCCCCGGCTGCGGGATCTCCCTGTCCCTGACCAGCGCCAGCACGGCCGCGGCGTGCCCGCGCGCCAGCACCCGCGGCTCCACCACCTCCCCGCCCTCCGCCACCCGCGCCACGAAGCACACCTCGTTGCCTCGCGCGCGCGCGATCTCCCGCCGCACCAGCTCGGCGGCGGCGGTGGAAAGGAAGTGCTGGACGGCGGAGCGCCGGGGTTCCACTGCGGGGTTCGCGTCTCGGACCGGGGTTCAAAGCGGCCGCCGCCCCGCAAAGGCGCGGAGCGGCGGGGTGGCGGAATCAGCCGACGGCCTGCGCGGGCTCGGACTCGGCGAGGGCTTCGCGCAGCCCCTCCTCGTCGCCCATCTCGATGGCGTCCAGCAGCAGGAAGCCCACGCGCACGGGCTCGTCCGGGTCTTCCGGGCAGTGGAAGCGGGCGGCGTAGATCCCCAGCTCCGTGGGCGCCGGGTGTCCGTACTGGATCTCGACGAGCCAGCCGCGGCCCCGCTCGTCCTGGAAGATGGCCTTGCCGTTCGGCATCGCGTGAACGTCGAAGTGGTCGATGGTCGGGAGAGGGCGCCGAACGCGCGCGCCCGCGGGGGAAGGATAACACCTCCCCGGCGGGCGCGGAATTGCGCCGCGTGGCCGGCATCGCGACAGAGCGAGCGAACTCGCCGCAACAACGGCGGAAAGCCCCGCAAAGTGCGCGGGGCTTCAACTGCTTCGATGCCACCGACCAGCCTGTCGTTCCGAGGGAGGCGCCGCGCGGACCCACCCCATCCCGATACTCTGGCGCCGGCCGAGGAATCCACTCACCCGTGCTGGTGGCCTGGGGATCTGCACCGCACGCGCCCACGGGTGTCCACGAAGGCGGACAGCGTGAAGTCCTTGCGGCGACTTCATCAATCGCTCTGTCGCGAACATGGCGAAAACGACCAAGGGCCGGCGATCACCTCGATCGCCAGCCCTGTCGCGTATCACCAGGGTAGGGGCAGGATGCCGTTGCAGGCTATTCCCTATTCCCTATTCCCTATTCCCTAGCTGTCCAGCCACCGCCGGTCCGAGGCCGCGATCCGCGACGCGCCCGGCAGGCTGGACC
>DATAAG010000022.1:0-5265 GCA_036260235.1 Longimicrobium sp. | reverse complement strand
GGAGCTTCGTGCTCCGGGCCCGCTTCGTGGTTTCGGCAACCCGCAGGAAAGAAGGTTCTGCGCGAGCCGCCGCGCCCCCTCCGGGCTCGCATGACTCGCCCACCTCCCCCAGAACCCCTGGGGAGGTTGATCGATACCGGGAGATTGGTGGGAGAGCGCCTTTCGACACACAGTCGGCGCCGCCGTTAAGGACCCAGAACGACACCCGGGAGTGCCGGACGCGAAGCCCCGCGCAGTTCGCGGGGCTTTCCGCCGTTCCAGCCGCGGCTTCAGCCGCCCGGGACGAGGTGTGCGAAGGCGCTAGGGCTCGCCCTCCTCCTCATCCTCCTCCGCCGGCTGGCCCGCGTCGCCGCCGCGGATCTCCACGCCGCCCAGCACCAGCCCGCGGACCGGCAGCCCCTCCGGGAGCATCCGCTCGATGGTGCCCACGCGCACGGGCTCTGCCGTCAGGTCCACGTCCACGAAGCGCAGCGTGTCTCCCACGATGGCGCCAAAGCTGCCCACGATGTGCGTCCCCGGCGCGGTGATGTCGCCGTCGCGCAGCAGGACCATCAGCCCGCCGGGACGGTGCTCCACGCGCAGCGAAAGCCGTCCCCGCATCTCCGCGGGAAAGCGCGGATAGAGCCACTGCAGGTCGCGGAAGGCCAGCGAGTCGCTGCGCAGCGCCAGGTCGAACATCTGGCCGCCTTCGCGGAACCAGGCCGGAAAGCTGTCCGTGCGCACCACGCCCGAGACGGAGAGCAGCGAGCGCGGCAGCCGGATCTGCGGGGCGTCGAGCTCGATGTACGCCGGCAGCATGGCCACCTTGGTCTGCACCAGGCTCACCGGCGAGGGGCGGCGAAAGACCTGCAGCGTGGCCCGCAGCGAGTCGATGTTGACGCGCGTCCCCGTCTTGCGGTCCACCCGGATCCCCGTGATGCGCCCGGTGAGCCCGCTGACGTTCATCGTCTGCAGGTACCCGCCGGCAACGCTGTCCACCAGCGCCTGCGAGGTGTCGGAGAGCGCCGCCGCCACCGCCCGCCGCCGCGCCGCGGGGGAGAGCGCCGAGTCCGGCTCCCACGGCATCTGCAGCCGCACCAGGCCGTTGGTCACGCGGAGCGTGTCGATGCGCACCGGCGCGCGCTGCCGCCGCGCCTGCGCGGAGTCGCGCGCGGTGGTGTCGGCGAAGATGGCCTCGTAGTTCCACAGCGTGTCGCCGGGGAGCTTGAAGACGTAGACCTCGGGGTCGTACAGGGTGGCCTTGCGGATGTGGACGCGCACCAGGTTGGTGACCCGGTAGTCCAGGAAGGCACTGTCGGCCACCAGGAAGGCGCGGCGGTGGCGGTCCTCCAGCCGCACGCCGTACAGCTTGGCGCCCTCGAACAGGTTGCCGTCGATGCGCTCGACGATGAGCCTGCCGCCGTTCAGGGAGTTCCCCGCCGCGGCCAGGGTGCGGCCCAGCACGAACTCGTGGCCGCGCTCCGTGCGCGCGACCACGTTCAGCAGCAGCAGGAGCAGCGCGACGCCCAGCGCCACGCCCCCCAGCCCCCACGTGACCAGCCGCCCCACGCGCCGGGCCACGCTCAGCCCCTCCGCACCGCGTCGGCCATGCTCCCCTCCCGGGGCTCCCTGCGGTCGTCCATGAACAGCGACTCCACCCCGTGCCCCAGCCCCGCGTCGTCGTCCAGCACCGGCGGCCGCCCGCGGCGGAAGAAGAGGTGGCGGCTGGTGGGGACGAAGTCGCCGGCGTCGTCGAAGTACATGTAGTGCGTGATGCGGATGACCCCCCCGCCCAGCCGCACCACGTTCATCGTGTTCTTCTCCCGCTCCCTGGCCCGCCCCCGCCGCGAGGTGCTGGTGCCGCTCTGCGCGATGATGATGCCATGCTCGCGGTCCTTTCCCGCGTACACGTCCAGCGAGTTGCCGATGTAGGCGCGGTGCAGGTGCCCGCCCAGGATGAGGTCCACCCGCATCTCGGTGAACGCGTCCAGCGCGCGCTTGGCCTTGGGCATCACGTCCGCCCCCTCCCAGTCCGGCGGCGGCGCGAAGTGGTGGTGCGAGACGATGATCCGGATCGTCTCGTCCGGCACGTTCCGGAACGCCTCGCGCGCCATGTCGATCTGCCAGCGGTGGATGCGGCCGTTGGTGATGGCCTGCCGCGGCGCGGTGGAGTTGAGCGAGACGATCACGGCGCCGGGGATCTCCGTCACCGAGTCCAGCGTGTCGCTGATGTACCGCCGGTAGTGCCGGTAGGGGTCCAGCAGCCGCTCCAGCCCGCGGTACAGCGGCACGTCGTGGTTGCCGGGGGTGACGACGGTGGGCACCCGCGGCAGCCGGTCCAGGAACGCGCGCGCCGCGGCGAACTGCTCTTCCCTGGCGCGCTGCGTGAAGTCGCCGGAGGCCACGATGCAGTCGGGGTTCAGCCGGTGGGCGAAGGCGTGCAGCGCCTTCCCCGCCTGCTCGTGGTACGGCGGCCCGAAGTGCAGGTCGGAGATGTGGAGGATGGAGATCAAGCCGGCTTCACGGGCTGGTGTAGGTCGGTCGGCCATCGCTGTCGGGGCTGGATAGCCGCTACCTGCGTGCCACCGCGCCGGACGCGCGCACCAGTCCGGGGAACGGGAGGTCCGCGCGGGCGTTCAGGTCCAGCCCGCCGGCCTCTCCCCGCCGCCAGCGGAAGAGCCCCGCGCGCGCGATCATCGCCGCGTTGTCGGTGGACAGGCGGGGCGAGGGCGCGTACAGCTCCCCGCCCTCCCCCAGCCGCCGCCGGAGCGACTCGCGCAGGGCGCGGCTGTTGGCCACGCCGCCGCCCAGCACCACCCGGCGGCAGCCGGTCTCGCGGACGGCGCGCACGGTCTTCTCCGCCAGCACGTCCACCACCGCGGCCTGGAAGGACGCGGCCACGTGCGGCACCTCCTCCGCCAGCCGCCCCTCCGCCTCCAGCGAGCGCACCAGCAGCCGCAGCGCGTTCTTGAGCCCGCTGAACGACATCTCGTAGTACTCCGGGTCGCCCAGGCGCTCGCCGCGGTTCAGCAGGGGGCGCGGGAGGGGGTGGCGCTTCGGGTCGCCCGATTCCGCCGCGCGCTGGATGGAGGGGCCGCCCGGATACTCCAGCCCCAGGATCCTGGCGGCCTTGTCGAACGCCTCCCCCGCGGCGTCGTCGCGGGTGGCGCCCAGCAGGTGGTACTCGCCCCAGGCGGGGACCCACAGGAGCATGGTGTGCCCCCCGCTGACCAGGAGCGCCACGAAGGGCGGCCCGGCGCCGGGATGCTCCAGGTGCGTGGCGAAGAGGTGCCCCTCCATGTGGTGCACGCCCACGACGGGCTTGCCCGCCGCCCACGCCGCCGCCTTGCCCCACGCCAGCCCCACCAGCAGCGCGCCGATCAGCCCCGGCCCCGCCGTCACGGCCACCAGGTCGATCTCGTCCAGCCCCACGCCCGCCTCGCGGAGCGCGCCGTCCACCACGTCGTCCACCGTGCGCAGGTGGGCGCGGCTGGCCAGCTCCGGGACCACGCCGCCGTACAGGCGGTGGACGTCCTGGGTGAAGATGACGTGCCCCAGCAGCCCGCGCTCGCCGCGGAGCACGGCGGCGGAGGTCTCGTCGCACGAGGTCTCGATCCCCAGCACCAGCGGCTCGCGCGTCACGGCGCCACCTCCGCCGCGCTGTCCCGCGGCGCGGCGGCCGCGGGACGGACGCGGACGCGCGGGGGGTTGGCGCGCGCCGTCGCCGACGGCGGCACCCCCTCCAGCACCAGCGGCGCCTCCACCCCCTGCGGCGGGACCGTGGCCGGGAGCGAGTCGCGGGGGACGTAGGCGCGCACCTGGGCGGGAAAGACGCGGCCCACCGCCCGCTCCGCGCCGGCGACGGTGACCTGCACCTGCGCGGGCTCCGCCGCCAGCCCGTCGGGGACGGAGACGGCGACCGTCCCCAGCGGCCGCTCGGCCCTCACGTCCACGCCCCCGCTCACCCGCACCTGCGTGCGCGAGAAGCTGAGCCCCTCCATCCCCGCCGTGTCCAGCAGCACGTCGTGCGTGAAGGTGGAGTCGTCGGGGACGATCTCCAGCGCGCGGGTGGCGACGGAGTCCAGCGCCGCCACGCGCCCCGCGGGGCCGGTGACGCGCACCTCCGCGGGAAGCACCTCCAGCGCGTCGTCCACCACGTAGCGCTGCGCCGACCGCCCGCCGATGCGCGCCCGCACCGGCACCATCCGGCTGGCCAGGCGCTCCACCTCCACGCGGACGACCGCGGGGCGGATGTCCTGCACGTTGACGGAAAGGCCGGCCGGGATGCGCAGCATGGAGGCGTCCAGCGCGAACGCCCGCCGGTTGCCGATGTCGGAGAGGGGAAGGACGAGCGTGGGCCGGTCCAGCGCCAGCTCCCACAGCTCGCGCCCGGGGCCGGAGAAGCGCACGCGCACCTCCGCGGGGTCGGGCGCGCCGGTGAGCACGTACTCCGGGTCGCGCACCACGGGGTCGACGCGCACGGGGACCCACTGGCTGGTCACCTGCTCCGCGCTCACCGCGGCCCAGATGAGCACGGCCAGCCCCAGCGCGGCCAGCTTGAGGCGCCAGTTGTAGGTGATGATGCCGAGCGAGAGCTTCACCCGCTCACTCCCCCAGCAGGCGGCGGATGAGCTCCGGGTGCGAGCCCGTGTCCCACTCCGTCGCGCCGATCACCTTCTTCTGGATGACCCCGTTGCGGTCGATGACGAACGATTCCGGGACGCCGGTGGTGCGGTAGGTGCGCTGGATGGCGCCCGACGGGTCGTGCCAGATGGTGAAGGTGAGCCCCAGCTCCCGCGCGAACTCGGCGACGTTGCCACCGGCCCGCTCCGAGCGGGTGGCGGCGTCTTCCGTCGCGTCCACGCTGACGGCGACGATCCTGAGCCCTTTCGGGCCCAGCTCGCGGTGCAGGCGCTCCATGGAGGGCATCTCGTCCAGGCAGGGGCCGCACCAGGTCGCCCAGATGTTGAGGAGGACCACCTGCCCGCGCAGGTCCTGCAGCGAGACGGGGCGGCCCTGGAGGTCGCGGGCCTGGAAGTTCGGCGCGCGGGTGCCCACCTCCACGGGAAGAAAGCGGTCGCGGACCAGCCAGCCGGCGCCCAGCAGCGCCGCCAGCACCACGACCACGCCCGCCACGAACCCCCACTGCCGCGACTTCGCCATCTCGGTATCGGTGTGTCTTCTGGATGATGCAGCCGGCCGGTCCAGCCGGTACGAAACGGCGTCCCGCTGCACCCGCGGCGGGCCCCTCCCCCGGCCCCCTCCCCGCTCGTTCCTCGCGGAGAG
>DATAAG010000021.1:0-2529 GCA_036260235.1 Longimicrobium sp. | reverse complement strand
GAGCAGTTCAACCTCCCCCAGGGGTTTTTGGGGGAGGTGGGCGAGTAATGCAAGCCCGGAGGGGGCGTGGCGGCTCGCACCGGACTTTCCATTCAGCGCCTGTAGACGCGGGGCGCCTTCCATCACATCAGAAATTCGGGTTTGTTGCGGACGAATGCGGGCTCCTGCTGAGGCGACTTTCTTAGGAGGGAGGCGCCGCGCGTAGCCTTCAGCCTGCAACGGTACTCTGGCGTTGACCGAAGGATCTTGCCGGCGGAACCGAGGGGCTGGCCCGGCGCGCGGAAGTCAGCCCGTCGTACGGGAGAGTAGATCCTTCGGTCGCGCGCAAACTGTTGTGCGGCAGATGGTTCGGGTGTGCGCTCCCTCAGGAAAACAATGCTCTTTATCCGAGACCGAATTTTTAAACACACTCTCAGGCTCAGGAAAACAGCGCCTTTTCGCGGTCCTGCCGAGGTTGCGCAACCCCGGGCTCAGAACGGGTCGAAGCAGTCGTAGTTGCTGCGCAATGGAAGCTACCACCCCACCACCCCACCACCTCAGAACGGCGCCTCCTCCACCGGCGGCGCGCCGCCCAGCAGCGCAACGCGTAGACGGCTCCCCGGCACCGCGACGGCGTCCGCGGGGACGATCGCGAGGCCGTCGGCGGCGGCCATCGACGTCGCGACGCCGGAGCCCTGCGACCCGGTGAGCCGCGCCGACCAAGATCCATCCGCCTCCCGCGCAAGCCGCACGCGGGGAAAGTGCATCATCGTGCCGCGCGCGGAATACGTGTCGCGCATCACCGCCTCCACCGTGGGGGCGAAGACGCGCGCGCGGCCGCACATCCGCAGCAGCGCGGGGCGGACGAACAGCTCGAAGGTCACCATCGTGCTGACGGGGTTCCCCGGCAGTCCGAACCAGGGAATGCCGCCCAGCGCCCCCACCCGTCCGAACGCCATCGCGCTGCCGGGGCGGATGCGCACGCGCCAGAAGTCCACCTCCGTCCGCAGCGCCTCCAGCGCGCGCACCACGTGGTCGTGCTCCCCCACGCTGATGCCGGCGGTGGTGATGATGGCGTCGCACCCGGCCGCGCGCTCCAGGTGCTCGCGCAGGCTCTCCGGCGTGTCCCGGGCGATCCCCAGCACCCGCGCCTGCAGCTCGCTCTCCGCCAGCTGCGCCGCCAGCGCGTACGAGTTGGTGGAGACGATGCGCCGCCCCGCGCGCACCTCGTCGAACCGCTCCACCGGCACCAGCTCGTCCCCGGACGCCAGCACCGCCACCACCGGACGGCGGACGATGGGGAGCCGGGCGCGGCCCACCGCGGCGGCCACGGCGAGCTCCGGCGCGCGCAGCACGGTACCCGCGCGCAGCACCACGTCGTCCGCGCGAACGTCCTCGCCGCGGGGGCGGATGTTGCGCCCCGCGTCCGCGTCGGAGAGGATGGCCACCGCGCCCTCCGCCGTGCCGATCCCCGAACCGCCGTCCGTGTGCTCCACCCGCACCACGCCGTCCGCGCCCGCGGGGACCGGCGCGCCCGTCATCACCCGGACCGCCTCGCCGGGACCCACGGGGCGGGAGGGGAAGCCGCCGGCGGCGACGTCGTCCACCACCCGCAGCACGCGGGGCGCCTCCGCCGATGCGCCCCGCACGTCCTCCGCGCGCACGGCGAACCCGTCCATGGCGCTGTTGTCCCACGGCGGCAGGTCCACGGGCGAGACCACGTCCTCCGCCAGCACGCCCCCCAGCGCCTCCAGCAGCAGCGGTTCCTCCACGATCCGCGGCGGCGGCACCCCCTCCAGGATGCGCCGCAGCGCCTGCGCGCCCGTCAGCCAGTCCGCCGCGCGGTCAGCGCCCATCGCCCGGCCCGGCGAGGGAGAGGCCGGCGAGCAGGTCCGCCACGCGCTCCACGTGCGCGTGCGGATTCTCCGGGTCCATCACGATCACCGGCACGCCGGCGCGCAGGCCGGGATCGTCCGTCACCAGCGCCAGGCACGGCGCCGATCCGTCGTCCACCTCGTCCAGCAGCGGCCGGTCGTGCAGCGCGCGGCGAAAGACCTCGATCTTCGGAAACGGACCGTGCTTGTAGCCCTCGATCAGCACCAGGTCGTAGCCGCGGCCCGCGTAGAAGTCGCGCACCAGCCGCGCGGGATCGGGATCGCCGTCCATCCGCATCACCAGCGCGATCTTTCCCGTGCCGGCCATGATGGTCGCCTCCGTCTCCCCCTCGTTGAAGTGCCGCCAGCTGTCGCGGCCGGGCTGGTCCGTCTCGAAGGCGTGGTGGCCGTGCTTGATGGAGGCCACCCGGCAGCCCCGCCGCCGCAGCTCCGCCAGCACGGCCACGGCCAGCGTCGTCTTGCCGCTGTTCTTCCGGCCGATGATGCAGACGGCCGGGGGTGTCGCGCGCTCCTCCGCGCCGCGCAGGTCTTCCGGCGTGTTCACGTTCTGAAAGAGGATGTGGGGATCGCCGATGCGCCGGATCTCGTCCAGGGCGATGACCTCCGCGCGGACGCCGTCGATCAACAGGCGCACGCGCCGCTCGCCCCCGCCGAT
>DATAAG010000020.1:0-16848 GCA_036260235.1 Longimicrobium sp. | reverse complement strand
CGCCCCCGGGCCCTGACCCCGGAGGCGCTTCGCCGTTCGCCGGCTGTACCCTGTCCCCTGTCCCCTGTACCCTGTCCCCTATTTCTCCGCCATGAACGGGTACTCGAAGCTGCGCGGCGGGGCGAAGGTCTCCTTGATGGTGCGGGGGCTGATCCACCGCACCAGGTTCAGGAACGATCCCGCCTTGTCGTTCGTCCCGCTTCCCCGCGCGCCGCCGAACGGCTGCTGTCCCACCACCGCGCCCGTGGGCTTGTCGTTGATGTAGTAGTTGCCTGCGGCGTTCCGCAGCGCCCGGTCCGCCTGCACCAGCGCGTTGCGGTCGTTGGCGAACACCGCGCCGGTAAGGGCGTACGGGCTGGTCCGGTCCACCACCCTCAGCGTCTCCTCCCACTCCGCGTCGGGGTAGACGTACAGCGACACCACCGGACCGAACACCTCCTCGCACATCAGCTGGTACGCGGAGTCCTGCACCTGCACCAGCGTGGGCTGGATGAAGTAGCCCACCGAGTCGTCGTACGTGCCGCCGGCGATCACCTCCACGTTGTCGGCCTCGTGCGCGTGCTTGATGTAGCCGGTGATCTTGTCGAACGCCTTCCGGTCGATCACCGCCCCCATGAAGTTGCGGAAGTCGCCCACGTCGCCCACGCGGATCTGCTCCATCATCCCCAGCGTGAGCTCGCGCACCCGCGGCCACAGGGACTGCGGCACGTAGATGCGCGACGCGGCGCTGCACTTCTGCCCCTGGTACTCGTAGCCGCCGCGGACGATGGCCGTCGCGAACGCCTCCGGGTCCGCGCTGGCGTGCGCGACGATGAAGTCCTTGCCCCCCGTCTCGCCCACCAGCCGCGGGTAGGTGCGGTAGCGGTCGATGCGCTCGCCCACCTGCCGCCAGATGGTCTGGAAGACGGCGGTGCTGCCGGTGAAGTGGATGCCGGCCAGGTTGGGGTCGCCCAGCACCACCTCCGTCATGGGCCCCGGGTCGCCCGGGACGAAGTTGATGACGCCCGGCGGCAGCCCGGCCTCCATCAGCAGCCTCATGAAGTGGTAGTTGCTGTAGATGGCGGTGGCGGCCGGCTTCCACAGCGCCACGTTCCCCAGCATGGCCGGCGCCGTGGGCAGGTTGCCGCCGATGGCGGTGAAGTTGAAGGGCGTCACCGCGTAGACGAAGCCCTCCAGCGGCCGGTGGTCCAGCCGGTTCCACATCCCCGGGCCGCTGAACGGCTGCTCCTGGTACAGCTGCTGGGCGAAGTAGGTGTTGAAGCGCAGGAAGTCGATCAGCTCGCAGGCGGCGTCGATCTCCGCCTGGTGGGCCGTCTTGCTCTGGCCCAGCATGGTGGCCGCGTTGATGACGGGCCGCCACCGGGTGGCCAGCAGGTCCGCCGCGCGCTGAAAGACGGCCAGCCGGTCCTCCCAGGGCCAGTTGCTCCACTCCTTCCACGCCTTGAGCGAGGCGTCCACCGCCTGTCGCACCTCGCTGGGGCCGGCCTTGTGGTAGCGGGCCAGCACGTGCCCGTGGTCGTGGGGCGACACCTGGCAGTCCAGGTTGCCCGTCCGCACCTCGCGCCCGCCGATGATCAGCGGGATCTCGATCTCCTCGCCCTTCATGCGGGCGTAGGTGTCCTTGAGCAGCGCGCGCTCCGGGCTTCCCGGCGCGTACGACAGGACCGGCTCGTTGATCGGCGCCGGCACGTTGGGAATGCTATTCATCACCCTTTTCCTCGCAGGCTCGTGGTCAGGGCCGGGAAGTTAGGGTGTGGCAGGCGGGGGCGCTACCCGATCTGTGTGTTGCGGATGAGCCCTCTTTCAGGTCCGGATCATTTGTCGAACAACTTGCCTGGCCATGATGGAGGTAAATCAAGCAGTTCACCCGGAGCGATGCCATCGTGCCAAGTCATCTTGCTGTCACTTGGAATTGCTTGGGGGATTCGCCAGGGTAACCTCAGACAGGGATGTGTTGCGAACGGATTGTGATAGAGTCGAAGGTGCGCTTGCGGCAGGTTCCACGGAACTACACGGGCGAACAGCACTGCGCTGAGGCGCCGGTTCTGCACACCGGTCGGCCCTTGCCAGACGCCGTTGGCTTTGCGGATCATCTGTAATCCCTCGGTGTCGCGGAATCCGTAGAACTCCTCATCGCCGAAGAGTGCTTCCATCTCGTCTATGCGATCATTTCCGAACATTGTGAGCGTGTTTACCGCTACCACGTAGGCTCGCCCCAGTTCGCCGTATCGGGTTGCTTTGCGAATGACAGCCGTCTTCAAGGTATCGCTGAGCCCACCCATGCGATGTTCCATCGGATACACCCCGATCGGATTGCCACCTTGCCCCCGTGTGGCCGGAGCCTTCGGCCAGATGGAGAACTCCAGTTCAAACTCTCCGTCTTGGAAGATCCATGTTGGCATTGCATCCAGTCCACCTTGAAGCGCGAGCTCGCCTATTTGATCTGGATCGAGTTCAGCAAGTTTTTCTTCAATGAACGCACGTAGCTTTCGGCCAGAAGGGTGACGTTTCGCTAACCCAGTAATTTCGCGCAGGTGCAGAAAATAGTTCGGGGAGCGTACTTTTCCGATTTCGTCATAGAGATAATCCAAGCGGGCACGGTGGGCGCTATCTGCGTATGACTGGTCGGTCGGACAGATAGCTTCCACGACCACCTCCTCACCCGAGGGAAATCGTGCGAGAAAGTCGGGTCTGGTTGATTTCGCTGGGTTCACCTCCGGATGAACAGTTACGGTACAGCCCAGGGCACGGAGAAGCGCGTGCAAGAACATTTCGAAGAACACAGCGTCAAATTCCGCCCTAGCGCGCGCACGTAGGTTCGCACGCTCATCTGCCGGGTAAGCATCTGCCCATTTTTCAATGAGCGCCCGGACCTCGGCAGCAGCCGGGAGTGCAGATCGATTTAAAAAGGAGTATTCGTCCTCACGGTGCCGAGCCGTACCGTGATAGTCGCGTTCGATATCATCAAAGATCATGGTGTTCCCTCAGCTATGCCGATCAAGAGCATCTGACAGGCGTTCCAGTTCACGTGCGTACTGGACTAACGCTGCAGCTTGTTCACGCGCCAGCCGCGCGATAACCGGCTGCCAATCGCGCGGCGGTGTGCGTGCGTTTGGGCCTTCCATCCGGGCGCGCATGATCGTGTGCGTGTCCTTGCCGAACGCTTCGGCCACCTTTGTCAGCGTCATTGTTGGCGCGGAGGTCAGCACGTCCGTGGCTTCCTTGAAGTCCATCATCCTCCTCTTGGTATGATGCACCTTGACAACTCTGCGGCATGGTATTAATTTACATACCAACAGGGCAGAAGAACAAGGCTGGCCGCTCTCCCGCTAAGAAGCACGACCAGCCCTGACCGCGAAACGACCCGAAGGCCGCCCGCTCACCAACGATAGCCCTGCCGCGCGCCGAGGGTCAAGAGAGACGGAGGTCCACCATGGCCGATGTGCAGCAGGGCGCCGCTCCCGCCACCGCGAACCCGCAGCCCGCGTACACCATCCGCAAGCGCAATCGCGACTGGATGGTGCTCGATCCGCAGGGCGCGCTGGTGTGCATCACGCTCTACAAGCGTGGCGCGGTGGAGGTGGTGCGCCGACTGACGGGCTGAGGCGAAAGAAGCAGCGGCGGGGCGGTGTCTCCGCCGCTGCGGCTGCGCTAGGGATAGGACTGGAACACGAAAGGCTGTTCTACACGCACGCGTACCGGGCGCTGGCCCACCATCGCTGGAGAGAAGCGCGTCTGCTCGACCGCGCGGATGGCGACGCGCTCAAACTCGGGGTGCGACCGGACCGTCACCTCGATCGATCCGCTCTCCACACGGCCGGCCGTGTCCACCACGAAGCGCAGCTGCAGGTTGCCGTGCACGCCGGCGTCGCGCAGTTCCGGAGGGTAGTTGCGCTGAATCCAGCGGGTTACCTCCATGCGGTTGAGGGGCCGCGGGAGCTGCTCCACCTCGGGTAGTTCGTACAGGCTTTCCTTCGGCGGCGTACCCGTACCGGACTCTGGCGCCGGCACCGCGCCCGCCAGCGCCTCGCCGCTCAGCGAGTCCGGCCGCCGCTCGAGCGAGTCGCCCGTCCCCAGCCACGGCGGGGGATCGTCCGTCGCGCTCTCGGCCGGCGCGGCCGCCTGGTCGGGCGCATACGGCTCCGGCCGCAGGAAGGTCAGCGCAGCCACGGCCGCCAGCGTCGCGAGGATGACGGGCAGCGCCGCGCGGAACGCCTTCCGCGGCGGGGGCGCTCCCGCCGGCGCGGCCGGCGTCCTGCGCACGGGCGGAGCCGCGGGTTCGTACGCCGCGCTCGTGTGACGCCCGTCTGCGTCCGCGGCGGCTGCGAGCGGGACGCGCTCGCCGGGGGCGCGGGGCGCGGAGCTGGACGGCGTGCTGGCGAGGGACGAAACGGTCAGGGCGTCCTCTCCCGTTCCGCGCGCGGCATGCAGCGCCTGACGAAAGGCGTCCGCGTCGGTCCAGCGCCGGTGGGGGTCCGCCGTCAGGGCGCGGCGCAGCACGTCGCGCAAGCCGGGGGTCACTCCGGGAATGCCGACCAGCCGGTTCAGCGCGGCATCGACTTCTACCGGCTGCAGGGTCGCTTCGCCGGTGAACGGACGCTGGCCGGTGAGCAGAAAGATGGCGGTCGCGGCCAGCGAGAAGACGTCGGCGGCGGCGGTGGCGGGCATTCCGTTGCGCACCTCCGGCGCCGCGAACGTGGAGGGGAGCGGGCCGCTCGCGTCCGTGGCGAGTGCGGGCTCGCTGAAAGCCGCCTCCGCCATGCCGAAGTCCAGCACGCGCACCCGCACCTCGCCGCGTGCGTCCTGCGCCAGGAACAGGTTCTCCGGCTTCACGCCGCCGTGCACCATTCCCGCTTGGTGCCCAACCGCCAGGCCGCGCGCCGCCTGGGACACCACCGCCAGCGCCGCCTCCGCCGCAAGCGGTCCGGCGCGCGCGGTGCGGCTGGCGACGTCCTCGCCCTCCAGCAACTCCATGACCACGTAGACCACCCCCAGCGCCTCGTCTGCGCCGAAGTCGTGCACCTGCAGCACGTTCGGGTGCTGCAGGCCGGCCGCGGCCTCCGCGCCGCGCAGGAACCCCTGCCGCTCGTGCTCCGTGGCATCGGCAACCCGGACCACCTTGAGCGCGACGGCGCGGCGCAGGCGCTGGTCCACCGCGCTGTAAACGGTTGCGATTCCGCCGCGGGCGATCGCCTCCACCACCTGGTAGTGGCCGTTCAGCACGCAGCCGAGGGGCAGTTCTTCGGGTCCGGGCATGGGGCGGCGGGGTGCGTGGAGCGATTCACGCCAGCGGGGCAAACCGGCCGCCGGCGAGACGGGTTCCATCGTGCGTAACGTCGACTACGGGGAAGAAATCGGAAAACGCGCAGCCTGTCGTCCGTCATGCAGATACGGCTCCCACGGGATGCAGGTTTCCCGGGTGCTCGCGGATAGAACAGGCGCCGCGGGAGGTTACCCGCGGCGCGCCCGGTTCGGTGAGGGTTGCTTCAGTAGCAGTGGACGTGAATCGCTCGTCAGCCTCCGGACAGCTCCTCGATGTCCATCAGATCCTTGTGCCGGCCACTGGCCCGCGTGTTGGCCAGCAGGTCGCGCAGGCTGATCAGTGAGACTGCGACGCCATCCATCTCGTCCTCGATCCTGTCGCGATAGCACTCTTCGAAGCCGACACCCGAGATTCGGGTCAGGATCTCGATTCGCACGGGAACGTTGCCCATGCGGACCATGCTGTCGTCCTGGAGAAAGAGCGGGGGAGCGAGATCGGGCGTGTCGAATCCGGAATCCCGGAGTGCATCCACCATCCGCCGGGCGTTGTCCGGATCGACGCGATCCAGATGTCCATGTCGCCCGTTGCGCGGGGATAGCCGTGGTAGATCACGGCATACCCGCCGATCAGCAGATACTTAACGCCATGGGAGCGGAGCAACTTCAAGAACTCTCTGAAGTCGCTCGGTAGCTCGGGCGCCATGGTTTATCCGACGCAGGGTTTCGGCCTGGCGCAGGCGCTCGGCGGGTGACCGCGACCGCCAGTACCGCCGTTCTTCTGAATCGTCGAAGAGCGGCGCGACGGAGAAGACGCTTCTGTCCAGGCGCATCGACTCCGGATCGTGTTTGCTCATACAGCGACGCTAGGCAGGTGGCCGGCCAAGGGTCAAGAGATAACCCGCGGTGACCCCGGTCAACGCGGGCCCGGCCCGAGCGGGATGCGGACGGCGGCGGTGAGGCCGCGAGCCCTCCCGGGCGACACCAGCACCTGCTCGCCGGGATCCTCGTCGCGTTCCGGGACGCCGACGATGGCGCCGACCACCAGCCCCACCCCGCCGCCCACCACCGCGCCGATGGGGAGGGCCAGCACCGCGTACCCCTCGCCCTCGCCGTCGCCCGCGTTACCCAGGTACGTCAGCGTCGCGAAGCCCAGGGCGCCGATTACCGCGCCCAGCGCGGCGCCCTTCACCGCGCCGGCAAGGTGGTCGCGTCGCAGTTCGGTCGCCGGGGCGGAGTGCGCCGCCGAGGGCGGGACCAGCCGCGGATCCATCGGCGCGGCGGCGAGGGAGGTCTGCGCGACAAGGGCGGGCGCGCGGCACAGCAGCAGGGCCAGCAGCAGAAAGGCGGTTCGCATAGGAAGGGAATTGCGGTGAAGGGTGGGGAGAACCGGCTGCGCGGGCGACGACGCAGCAGCCTGCCCGACGATACATCTGTTTTCGCGCCGGGGCAACGAAGTTCGCGCCGGCCGGTGGTTCGATCGTCCGCCGACAAGAGAATCGGCCGGGGATCACGTCCCCGGCCGGTTCTCTTCTGACGTGGACTCAGCAGTCCCCGACAGGGGCATCCCTGGAGCCCTTTACCTTGTCGATGGCGTCCAGGCAGTCCTGCTTGTTCTTGTAACCCTCGCCGGAATCGGCGAGGCGCTTTCCGTTTGCCGCTCGCAGGTACCAGCGCCACTCGCCCGCCGCGTCCTCGTAGGTGCAGTACTTCATCATGCCCTTCCGCGTTCAGGGTTGCCACTGTGGAGGCGGCGGGTATCCGCCTCCTGGCTCGCCTGACCTTAGAGGGACGCGCTGCGCCCGGATTCCCTGCTCGTCGGCGCGAACGTCCCTTCCGTCATCATCCGTACATCAGACGCCTGGCAGCGGCGGGTCCGCGGCATCTGCAACGGGTAGGGCCCACGGCTTGCAAGCATTCGCCGGGCTAATTCAAAACTGGCTCCGGAGGAGCGGAGCCGCTCCCGGGGCGCCGCCTTCCACCCGCCGCCCTCGATGTCGATCTCCCCGCCGCACCCCCACGCCCCTGCGCACCCGCACGAGGAGCTGCTGCGCACGCTGCAGCAGCGCGAGGAGTGGTTCCGCGCGGTGTTCGAGGGTTCCGCGCTGGGGATCGCGGTGGTGGACCTGGAGGGGCAGGTGATGGAGGCCAACACCGCGTTCCAGCGGATGCTGGGCCTCACCGTCGACGAGCTCCGCCGCATCCCGTTCGTCTCCCTGGGCCATCCGGACGACCGGGAACACGGCGCGGCGCTCTTCCACCGCCTGGCGGCCGGGCGCCTGGCTACCTACCAGCTGGAGCTGCGCTGCCTGCGCGCGGACGGCGGGACCTTTCCCGCGCGCATCACCGCCTCGCTGGTGCGCGACGGCGACGGGCGCCCGCGCTTCTGCGTGGCCCTGGTGGACGACCTCACCCGCCGTACCCGCGCCGAGGCCGAGCGCGACGGGCTGGAGGAGCGGCTGCGCCACCTGGCGCTGCACGACCCGCTGACCGGGCTCCCCAACCGGGTGCTGCTGGCGGAGCGGATGCGCGCCGCGGTCGAGTCGCTGCCGCAGGAGCCGGGCGCCCGCTGCGCCGTGCTCTTCCTGGACCTGGACCGCTTCAAGAACGTCAACGACTCGCTGGGGCACGGCGTGGGCGACGAGCTGCTGCGGCAGGTGGCCGGACGGCTGGCCGCGTGCGCCGGCCCCGCGGACACCGTCGCGCGCTTCGGCGGCGACGAGTTCATCATCTTCCTTCCCCGCGCCGCCGGCCGCGAGCACGCGCTGGCCGTGGCGGACCAGGTGCGCCAGGCGCTGGACGCGCCGCTGGAGCTGGGCAGCTACCGCGCCTACACCACCGCCACCATCGGCATCGCGCTCACCGACGGCGCCGGCGGCTCGCCCGACGAGCTGCTGCGCAACGCCGACATGGCCATGTACCACGCCAAGGCCGCCGGAAACGTCCGCGCCGTGTTCGACGGGGCCATGCACCGCGCCGTGGTGGAGCGCCTGGGGATGGAGACGGACCTGCGGGCCGCCCTGGCGCGCGGGGAGCTGGGGCTGGCGTTCCAGCCCATCGTGGAGCTTGCCACCGGCGCCGTGGTGGGTGCCGAGGCGCTGGTGCGCTGGGACCACCCGCTGCACGGCCACGTCTCTCCCCAGCGCTTCGTCTCGCTGGCGGAGGACACCGGGCTCATCGGCGTGCTGGGCGCGTGGGTGATGGACCAGGCGGCGCGGCAGCTGGCGGCGTGGCGCGCGGAGCTTCCCGCGGCCGCCGGGCTGGAGGTGAGCGTGAACGTGTCGCCCCGGCAGCTGCGGGAGCCGGGGCTGGTGGAGGCGGTGGCGGAGACGCTGGGCGAGCACGGCCTGCCCCCCGCGGCGCTCAAGCTGGAGCTCACCGAAAGCTCGCTGGTGGAGGATCCCGCCACCGCGGCCGGGGTGCTGCGGGCCCTCAAGCGGCGTCAGGTGCAGGTGTACCTGGACGATTTCGGCACCGGTTACTCCAGCCTGAGCTCGCTGCACCGGCTGCCCCTGGACGCGCTGAAGATCGACCGCTCGTTCGTGGGCGAGATGGACGGCGCCAGCACCGGCGCACACCGCGGCGCCGAGATCGTGCGCACCATCGTGGCGATGGCGCGCAGCCTGGGCGTGCGCGTGGTGGCGGAGGGGGTGGAGACGCGCGAGCAGCTGGCCGCGCTGCGGGCGCTGGGATGCGACTTTGCGCAGGGGTTCCTCATCTCGCCGCCGCTCCCCGCCGGCGACTTCGAGGCCGCCTTCCTGCGCGGCGACACGCCACATACCTGGGGCGATTCACCTCGGCCGGGCTGAAGAAAGTGCGTCAGTGCGTGAGTGCGTGAGTGCGTGAGTGATCGCTGCCGCAGGCCTATTCGGTGCGGCGTCCCGATCCGGCGCGCAGCGTGGGAATTGCAACTTCCTCCGCCTCACCCGCTGGTCTCATCCCTCCCTGAATCCACGGCCAGTCTGCCACACCCGGACCGGTACGGGCAAGGCATACGAAAGGAGCCGGACCGAGGATCGATCCGGCTCCCATTGCGCTTCGGTGGATTCCGCTCCTACGGCCGCCAGGTCAGGCCGACGTGGAGCCGGGTGGCGGAGAAGGTCCGGTCGAACTGGGTCTCGACCGGATGACCGAACCGCCCGAGCGAGTGCGTGACGCCCAGGTCCACGCCCAGCCGCGGACTGATGAAGTACTCCAATCCCGCGCCCGCGGTGAAACCGGTTCCGGTGGAGCGGGTGGGGCGGCTGAGACCCTCACCTCTCTCCTCGAACGGCGTGCGTCCGGTCGCGCCGATGGCTGTCACCGCGCCCTCCACGTACGGCCGCAGCCGCTGCGACGCGCCGCCGAAGCGGTAACGGACGCCCAGGTCCACCTGGGTGGACTGGTATCCGCTGATCCCCCGGACGAAGGCCGAGACCCGCTCGCTGATCCCGTACCCCACCGTCAGTCCCAGTCCGCCGCGCGGCGCGGTCGGGTTGGCGACGGCATCGGAGGCGATCTGGCTGCCGCTCAGGCTGACCCCGAGCGTGAGCCTGCCCGCATCGGAGCCGCCCGAGCCGAGCTGCGCGGCCGCGGGGGCGGGGGAGAACGAGGAAGTCACCAGCGCGACTGCCACAAACAAGCGTACCTTCATGGGCACTCTCTCCTGCACATGGCGTGGTAGGATGGGGCGCCGGACGGCGCTCCCGGACTGCGGGCACTGCACCTCCTTTCCATGCGGAAGGGTGGACGTAAACATCAACCCTGCGGGCTCGGGCGTACACGAGGCGGCACGGGATTGATCCTTCGTTGCGCGCGCCCCGCAGGCGTCCGGCTCGCCCCGCCGCGTGTTTCGGTGTATCATCCAGCAGCCCCGGAGTGCAGGACCACTCACGCACTCACGCCCTGACGCACTCACGCACTCGCAGTCCATACATGAACCCGACCGAGCGCGACGCCGTCCTTCGCCGCGTCGCCGCCGCGCTGACCACCGTGGTGCACCCCGCGTCCGGCGAGGACGTGGTCTCCTCCGGACGTGTCCGCGACCTGGACGTGCTGGAGGACGGCACCGTCCGCTTCCGATTCGCCCTGCAGGCGGACGATCCCGGCACCCTCGTCCGCCTGGCCCGCGGCGCCGCGGAAAAGGTGGAGGGCGTGCAGAAGGTGAAGATCGACATCACCCTTCCCTCCGCCGGCGCCCCGCAGACCAGGAAGCAGGCCCTGCGCGCGGGGAACGTCCCCGCGCCCACGCCGAACCCGAACCTGGCGCCCGGCGTCCGGCACATCATCGCCGTCAGCTCAGGCAAGGGCGGGGTGGGCAAGAGCACCGTCGCGGTGAACCTGGCCGTCTCGCTGGCGCAGACCGGCCGCCGCGTGGGGCTGCTGGATGCGGACATCTACGGCCCCAACGTCCCCACCATGTTCGGCGAGCGGCGCAAGCCGCAGGTGGTGGGGCCGCGGGGCCGGGAGAAGATGGAGCCGCTGGACGCGTACGGCGTGCGGCTGATGAGCCTTGGCTTTCTGCTGGAGGACCAGCAGCCCGCCATCATGCGCGGTCCGATGATCGCCGGCATCCTGAAGCAGTTCCTGGGCGAGGTGGAGTGGGGCGAGCTGGACGTGCTGGTGGTGGACATGCCCCCCGGCACCGGCGACGCGCAGCTCTCGCTGGTGCAGACCATCCGCCTGGACGGCGTGGTGATGGTGACCACCCCGCAGGACGTGGCCACCGGCGACGTGCTGCGCGGCATCAAGATGTTCGAGCGCACCAACACCCGCGTGCTGGGCGTGGTGGAGAACATGAGCGGCTTCGTGTGCCCCTGCTGCGGCCAGCGCTACGAGATCTTCGGCCGGGCGGGCGGGCGGCACCTGGCGGAGCGGACGGGCGTGGAGTTCCTGGGCGAGATCCCGCTGGAGATCCCCGTGCGCGAGGGTGGCGACACGGGCGTGCCCATCGTCATCGGCCAGCCGGAGTCCCCCGCCGCCACCGCCCTCCGCGAGATCGCCGAAGCCGTCGCCGCGCGGGTCGGCATCGCGGCGCCGGCCGCGACGGCGTAATCGGCCGGCTCCGTGGATGGGCGGCGAAAGCCGCGGCTGGAACAGCGGAAAGCCCTGCAAACTGCGCAGGGCTTCAACTACACGGAAGGTCGCGCCACCACGTCCGCGAAGGCGGACAGCGCGTTGTCGTTGCGGCGATTTCAATCGCTGGGCGGGAGCCCTGCGAAACGGCAAGGGCCGGCGATCCACCTTCGGATCGCCGGCCCTTCCACAAACCTCACCCGGATAGGGCAGGGACGCCGTTGCAGGCTATTCCCTATTCCCTATTCCCTCAGCTGTCCAGCCACTGCCGGTCCGACGCCGGGATCCGGGACCCCGACGGCAGCCCGGGCCGCTCGACGCGCTGGATGAGCTTCACCACCAGCCACCCCACCAGCACCAGGGGCAGGATCTTGAAGGCCAGCGCGAGCACCATCCCCACCAGCCCGAAGGCCAGGCCGAAGAACACGCCGACCAGCGCCAGCAGCACCGTGAGCACCACCAGGCCAACGATCCCGGCCACCATCAGACCGACCAGCGCGCTGAGCATCGTGTCCCTTCCTTTTATCTTCCTGATTTCGCGTTCGTGCGCAGTCCCCCCGCGTCCAGCGCCAGGTGATACGGGGCAACCGCACCCGGGGTTTCAATGTAATCGGACCACGCGCCGTAGAGGAGCGCCGCGTTTCCCAGGGGTGCTGCGCCACACCGGATCCGCGGCCGCATGGCTGCACGCGCGTTACGATCTGCTCCGCCGTACCGCGGGGCCGGTCTCCGCGTGCGGGACCAGCCCCTCGATTCCTCCGGCAACATCCTTCGGTCGGCGTCCTTACCTGGCACGGACGGGCAGATCCAGCGCGGCGCCTCTCCTCAGGAAAACTGTAACCTGTAACCTGTCCCCTGTAACCTTCAGTTCCCCGCCGGTCAGATCCCCAGCTCGTCCAGCCGCATCTCGTTGCGGTAGCGGCGCTCGTGCCAGGCGCGCACGGCCACGATCAGCACCGCCCCGGCGCCCACGCTGGCGGCCAGCCACAGCAGCGTCCAGGCGACCATCGCGGCCGCGTTTCCCAGCCATCCCACCAGCGGCATCATCCCCAGCAGCTGCGTCACCACCAGCGGGCCCAGCAGCAGCGCCAGCCCCGTCATGAGGTACGCGTACGGGTTGCGGTGCCGCACGTCGTAGAACCCGGCCCGCTCCGCGCGGCGCTCGCCCAGCGCGTGCGCCACCGCGATCATCCCGATGGCCGCCAGCGCGAACACCGCCGTCCAGAAGAGCGGGACGAACATCAGCAGGAAGGGAATGCCCACGATGGTGGCGGAAAGCCCCAGCAGGCCGCCCAGGAAGGCGGGAAGCACCAGCACGTTGGCCGCCAGGCCGATCCCCGCGGCGTTCGCCGGCACCCGGCGGACGACGCTGCTCACGCGCTCCAGCTGCGGCAGGCCGTAGTAGGCCAGCCCCACGCCCACGAGCCCCAGCACCAGCGCCAGTGACAGGGTGCGCAGCAGCCGCGCCCAGCCGGCCTCCATCACCCCGAACCAGCCGCGGCGCAGCTGCATGGCCTGCGTGCCGTCGTGCCGCGCCTGGGGCGAGCCCTCCTGCACCTTGCCCAGCACCTGCCCGCCGCGGTTCACCAGCTTGCCGCCGGTCACCACCGCGTCGCCGCTGACCACGGAGCCCGGCTCCAGCACCAGGTCGCCGCCGCCCACCACCGCGTCGCCGTGCACCTCGCCGCGCACGGTGAGCGAGCCGCTGGCCACCACCACGTCGCCTTCGATGATCTCGTCCGCCCGCACCTCGTGCGTGCCGCGGAACCACAGCCGGTCGCCGCGGTGCAGGGTGCGCCCGGCCAGCGCGTCGTGGGAGTGCGGCTGCACGTCGGCGTGCGCCGGCGGCGCGGCGGCCGCGGCCGCCAGCGCCAGGGCCAGCCCAAACCGGGCCCGCAGCAGGTTACGCATGCATCAACCCCGTCGTCGGGGCGCGCAGCAGGCGCGCCATGGCCCAGGCGGAGACCGGAACGGCCGCCAGCATCATCAGCAGCAGGACGGGGAGTCCGGCCATCGTCGGCCCGGGAATTCCGTTCAGCAGGTCCGCGCCCCACTGGTACAGCCCGCTGCGGATCAGCATCTCCGTCCCTTCGGCGATCAGGTTCCACGCCACGTCGCGCGTCCAGCCGCGCACCGCCTGCCACACCGCGGCCATCCCCGAGATGGGGCTCACCCCGGTCCACGCGCCGAAGCCCATCAGCACGGCGAAGGGCACCAGCAGCAGGGCCAGCGCCGCCATCCACCCCCGCGTAAGGCGGGGGAGCCAGCGGCGGGCGGCCGCCGGCGCAGTGGCCGCCGCCGTGTGCGGGGCGATGACGACGCGCGCCATCACCGCGTCGGCAAAACGCGCGGAGGGCGCCGCCGCGGGGAGCGACTCCAGCGCCGCGATCAGCGCCCGGGCGGAGGCCAGCTCCGCGGAGCAATGGGCGCAGGAGCGCAGGTGCTGTTCCGCCAGCGTGCGCTCCGCGTGGGACAGGTCGCCTTCGGCGAGCTGCTCCAGCGTCCAGTAGGGAAGGTGTCCGGTTGCGTCCGTCACGGCTGCCTCACGGGGCTCGATTCGTTTCCATGGGTGCCCGTACGGGAGCCGGGGCTCCCGGGTTTCAGCACGTCGCCTTCTACGCTGCCTCGCGCAGGTGCTGCAGCTGCTCGCGCAGCTCGTTGCGCCCGCGGTGGATGTACGTCTTCACGGTGCCCAGCGGCAGGGCCAGGATCTCGGCGATCTCCTGGTATTCGAGCCCTTCCACGTGGCGCAGCAGGATGGCCGCCCGGTACTCCGGCCGCAGCCTGCCGATGGCCGCTTCGATCTCCTTGCCCAGCTCCTTGGCCTCCAGCAGCTCCTCCGGGTTCTCGTCCGGCGAGGCGATGGTGATGCTGGTGGCCTCGATCTGCTCGGCCGTCACGGCGTTCCGCGAGCCGTCGATGGAGACGGTGTTCAGCTCCTTACGCCGGATCCAGTCGATCGTCAGGTTGGTGGCGATCTTGAAGATCCAGCTGCTGAACTTGTAGCGCGGATCGTACCGGTCGATGTGGTTGAACACGCGCACGAACGTTTCCTGCGCCAGGTCCTCCGCCTGCTCCCGGTCGCGGATCATCCGGTAGATGATGGAGAACACCGGCCGCTGGTAGCGCCCGAGCAGCTCGCGATACGCCTTGTCGCTGCCCTGCTGGGCGCGAGAGACGAGTTCGTGGTCAGAGACCAGGGTTGCGTTCACCGCGTACGTTCGGGTCTATAGACTCAGACTCGCCGCGCTCCTACGGGAAAGTGGCGCGGCGGGTTTCAGGCGGCGCGGCGAGCCTTGCTGCGGCCGGCGGCAGGCTGCTACCTTGGCGGCCGTTATTCTAAGCGCACGAACGGTTTTACGCGAATGCCCCAGACCCCCGCGCCCTCCACGGCGCTTCCCGCGCCGGCGGAAAAGGCGGCGCACGTGCGGCGGATGTTCAGCTCCATCGCGCCGCGATACGACCTGCTGAACCACGTGCTGTCGCTGAACATCGACCGCACGTGGCGCAAGCGGGCCGTGGACCGGCTGGGGTGGGAGCGCGCCCCGGAGGGCACCTACCTGGACAACTGCGCGGGAACGCTGGACCTGGCGGTGGAGCTGGCCCGGCGCCCGGCGTTCCGCGGCCGCGTGGTCGGCAGCGACTTTACCTACGCCATGCTGGAGAACGGCGTGGGCGCCGGCAAGACCCGCGGCGCGCCGATCGGTCCGGCGTGCGCGGACGCGCTGGCGCTCCCCTATCCGGACCAGGCGTTCGACGGCGCGACGGTCGGCTTCGGGGTGCGCAACCTGGCGGACCTGGACGCGGGGCTGCGCGAGATGGCGCGGGTGCTGAAGCCGGGCGCGCGGCTGGTGGTGCTGGAGTTCACCACGCCGGGGTGGCAGCCGTTCCGGGCGCTCTACTTCTTCTACTTCCTCAGGGTGCTGCCGCTGGTGGGGCGGATGGTGTCGAAGCACTCGTCCGCCTACACCTACCTGCCGGAGTCGGTGATGAGCTTTCCCGAGCCGCCGGAGCTGGCGCGGCGAATGGAGGCGGCCGGGTTCGGCGGGGTGAAGTGGGAGACGCTCTCCGGCGGCATCGCGGCGCTGCACCATGGAACGAGGGTGGGCGGATGAGCACGCTGGTCAAGGTGATCGCGGTGTCGCTGCTGCTGGGGTTCTTTGCCTGCTGCGTGGCGTCGGCGCTGCTGCAGTTCCTGGCCTGGCGCCACGTGCGGCCGGGGCAGGGGCCCACGCTGGTGGGCGTGTGGAAGCCGGACGACTACTTCGACGAGGTGGGGCTGCGGCAGATGAAGCTCGCCCGCTGGCTGCTGATCATGGGCGGGGTGATGTTCCTGTCGTACGTGATCCTGGGGCGGGTCGTCGGAGCGGTGTCGGGGTAGGGCGAAGGTACGAAGGGCGCTTCGGCCGGTATTGTCCCGGGCGGGTGAACCCGCGGCTGGGACTGCGGAAAGCCCCGCAAACTGCGCGGGGCTTCAACTGCGGAACGGCACACCTGTCATTCCGAGGGAGCGCGCCGCGGAGGGCCTGCCGGCCGACGGTACTCTGCGCGCGACCGAGGAACCTGCTTGCCTCGGCTGGAGTCCTGTCGCGCGACGGGAACCTGCGGGTGCAGTCCGCGCAGGCGGACTTCGTGACGTTGCAGCTGCGGTTTCAACCGCCGGGCGCGAGGCCTGCGGCCCGCGCCCGAATCGGCATAGAGCGAGACGAATGGTCTTTCAGAACCTGCGCGAGTTCCTGCGGTACCTGGACCGCACCGGGCAGCTGGTGCGCATCCGCGAGCCGGTGTCGGTGGACCTGGAGATGGCGGAGATCGCCGACCGCACGATGAAGCTGCCGGGCGGCGGGCCCGTGCTCTTCTTCGAGCGGCCGGTGCTGATGGACGGCAGCGAGAGCGACATCCCGGTCGCCATCAACGTCTTCGGCAGCTGGCGGCGCATGGCGGCGGCGCTGGGCGTGAGCGACGTGGAGGAGCACGCGCGCCGCATCGCGGAGCTCATCAAGCCCGAGGTGCCCAAGGGGCTCAAGGGCAAGCTGGCCATGCTCCCCAGGCTCCTCGAGCTGACGAAGGTCCCGCCGCGGCCGTTCAAGGGCCGGCCTCCGTGCCAGGAGGTCGTGCTGCGGGAGGGCGAGTTCGACCTGACCAGGCTGCCGGTGCTCAGGACGTGGCCGCAGGACGGCGGGCCGTTCATCACCCTGCCGATGGTGGTCACCTCCGACCCGGTGACGGGCGGGCAGAACATCGGCATGTACCGCATGCAGGTGTTCGGGCCCACGACCACGGGGATGCACTGGCAGCAGCACAAGGGCGGCGCGGCGCACTACCGCGCCTGGAAGCGCGGCCCGGGCGGGCGCATGCCCGTGGTCGTGGCCATCGGCGGCGACCCGGCGACGATGTACACGCCCAGCGCCCCGCTGCCGCCGGGGATCGACGAGTACCTGTTCGGCGGGTTCCTTCGCCGCGAGCCGGTGTATACCACGCAGGCGGTCACCTGCGACCTCACCATCCCGGCGCAGGCGGAGATCGTGCTGGAAG